>DAIDAU010000370.1 GCA_027310465.1 Rhodocyclaceae bacterium | reverse complement strand
CTCCTCCTTTACCTACGCGTCGACGACCACCCGCCACCCTCGGCTCGACGCCCTGCCAATCTCGATGGCCGGCACCATGCTACCTCGCCGGGCCGATGGGGTGCCCTGCTGCGCGTAGGTAAAGGAGGAAGCGGACGCCTTATCGCTCTTGTCCGCCGGGGGACATGGAGCGCAGTAGGGTACCCCGTCGGCACGAGCACCGGCACGGCGCCCATGCCCACAACTACGCAAACCGATCCCGCACCACCGCTTCGCTCATCCCCAGCTTCCCACCGCGCGGACGCGCAGGAGCAGCCGCCTTGCCGATCGCGACGAACATCGTGATGATGTGGTCCTTCGGCAGGTTGATCAGCTTGCCTACCGCGTCGAAATCGAAACCGTCCATCGGGCAGGAATCGTAGCCGAGCTCCTGCGCCGCCAGCATCAAGGTCATCGCCGCGATGGCGCAGGACTTGACGGCATCGTCGCGCTGCAGCCATTCGCGGCCCTCGTAGAACTGATTCATGGCGGTGAGCAGCCAGTCCTTGGTCTTGTCGTCCGCGCCTTCGAAGTAGCGGGCCGGTTCCTTCTTCCACGCCTGGAGGTCGGCGGTCATGATCACCAGCAGCGAGGCATCGGTGACCTGCGCCTGGCCCCACGCCGCCGCGCGGATCTGCTGGCGCAGCTCGGGATCGCGCACGACGACGAAACGCCAATGCTGGATGTTCCACGCCGTCGGCGCGAGCATCGCCAGCGACAGCAATCGCTCGATCTCGGGCTCGGACATGCGGTGGTCGGGGTCGTAGGCCTTGACGGCGCGGCGCTGTTCGATGGCTTTGGATACGTTCATGTAGGTCTCCGTTGGAAAACGTTTTCGATCTTGTTTCAGGTGGCCATGAGGCTGCGCACGTAGGCGTGCAGCTGCCGCATGCAGAGCTCGAAGCCGGCCGTCGACTGCAGGCTCTTGGCGACGCCGACGCAGCCTTCCCAGGCCGAGACGACGAACAGCGACGCCGCGCGGCAATCGACGTCCGCGCGGATGTCGCCGGCCGCCTGGCCGCGCCGCAGCGCGTCCTCGACCGCGTTGCCCCAGGTGACGACGATGTCGCTCAAGCGCTCCTTGAATGCGGCGTCGAGCGGGCTCATCTCCTGCATCAGGTTGTTGAGCGGGCAGCCGAGGACGACGGCCTCGGCGTCGCTGTTGGCCTTCTGGGCGATGATCTCGAGCAGGGTGGCGACGGGCCGCTCGCTCTCGCGCAGCGGCCGGAACACCCAATCGTCGAGGCGCGCGCGGATCACCTCGTCGATGACCGCCAGCCCCAGCTCCTGCTTGGTGGGAAAGTGGTGGTAGAGCGCGCCCTTGGTGAGCCCGGTGTCCTGCAGGATGTTGGCGATGCTCGCCGCCTGGAAGCCGTGGCGGTGGATCTCGCAGAAGGCGGCGTCGAGCAGCTTGCCGCGCGTCAGGTCGGTGTCCCGGGTGGTCATGGCGCGCATTACATACCGACCGGTAGGTATGTGTCAACCCCTTGGGCGGGCGGGGCATTCCATACTGGACGCCCGTGGCGCGAACCCGGATAATTCGCCTTCCATGACCTGCGTCACGGGGCCTCTGCCCGGCGCGGGTTGATTTTTTTCAGCAGCGAGATTCTCCATGTCCGCAAATATGGCTGCAACGAGGCCCGCCCCGGCGCAAAGCCGGATGTTGCTTTCCGGAAACGACGCCGTCGCGCGCGCCGTCTGGGAATCGGGCGTCAAGGTCGCCGCCGCCTATCCCGGCACGCCGGCCACCGAGATGCTCGAAGCGATCTCGGGCTACCCCGACGTCTACGCCGAGTGGTCGGTGAACGAGAAGGTCTCGCTGGAGGTCGCGATCGGCGCCGCCTACTCGGGCTCGCGCGCCTTCTGCAGCATGAAGCACGTGGGCATGAACGTCGCCTCCGACGCGCTGATGACGCTGACGCTGACGGGCGTGATCGGCGGCCTGGTGATCGCCATCGCCGACGACGTCGGCCTCTCCTCGTCGCAGAACGAGCAGGACTCGCGCTACTGGGGCCGCTTCGGCCACCTGCCGATCTTCGAGCCGGCCGACTCGCAGGAAGCCTACGACATGGCCAAGGCCGCCTTCGAGCTCTCCGAGCGCTTCCAGGTGCCGGTGATCCTGCGCATGACGACGCGCATCTGCCACGTCAAGGCCATGGTCACCGTCGGCGAACGCGTGCCGCACGTCGCGAGCGGCTTCAAGAAGGAGCCGGCGCGCTGGGTGATGACGCCGAACGGTGCCAGCAAGCGCATCCCGCTGATGTTCGAGCGCGACGCCAAGCTGCGCGCGGCATCCGAGGCGAGCGAGTGGAACGCCACCGAAGCCGGCAGCGACCGCCGCGTCGGCTTCCTCACCTCCGGTCCGGCGTGGATGCACGTGCGCGAGGCCTTCCCGAATGCGCCGGTGCTCAAGCTCGGCTTTTCCTACCCTCTGCCGATCGAGAAGATCAGGGCCTTCGCCGCGACGGTCGACAAGCTCGTCGTCGTCGAGGAAACCGAGCCGCTGATCGAGACCGAGATCAAGGCCGCCGGCATTGCCTGCATCGGCAAGGACATCCTGCCGCGTCAGGGGGAACTGGCGCCGGCCGTCATCAAGCCCGCCATCGCCAAACTGCTCGGCGAGCCGATGCCCGCCGGAACGGCGCCGATGCCGCCGGCCGCGCAAGTCTTCCCGCGCCCGCCGACGATGTGCGTCGCCTGCCCGCACCTCGGCGTCTATTACACGCTGTCGCAGATCAAGAATACCTTCATCGCCGGAGACATCGGCTGCTACACGCTCGGCGCGGGCCACCCGTGGAACGCGCTCGACACCACGATCTCCATGGGCGCCTCGATGGGCGTTGCGCTGGGCCTCGACAAGGGCCGCGCCGACGTGGACCGCGACAAGCGCATCCTCGCCGTCATCGGCGACTCCACCTTCATGCACATGGGCATGCAAGGCCTGCTCGACATGGTCTACAACGGCGGCAACGTCACCGTGATGCTGCTCGACAACCGCGCGGTCGGCATGACGGGCGGCCAGAACAATCCGGCCAACGGCCGAGACATCCACGGCCAGCCGGCGCCGCGGGTGGACTTCAGGAAGCTGGTCGAAGCGCTGGGGGTGAAGCCCGAGCGCATCCGCGAGGTGGACCCCTACGAGCTGCCCACGCTGTTCAAGCTGCTGCGCGAGGAAACCAGGATCGACGACGTGTCGGTGATCATCACCAACCGGCCGTGCGCGCTGATCGAGGATTTCAAGCCGACGCAGCCGTATTTCGTCGAGG
>DAIDAU010000369.1 GCA_027310465.1 Rhodocyclaceae bacterium | reverse complement strand
GTGCCGTTTCGCATCGCCGACACGCCGGTATCCTCTCCTTCACACCTACATGGCGTTGTCCTATTCTGGCCTCGCTTTTCGGCATGTCGCCGAAGGCACGGACAAGGAGATCGACATGGCGGTATTCGCATACGGGCGCGTCAGCACTGCGGGACAGACGACGGAGAACCAACGGCTGGAGCTTGAGAAGGCCGGCTACCAGATCGAGCCGGACTTCTGGTTCGCCGACGAGGGCATCAGCGGCAAGGTCTCCGCAGGTCAGCGTCCTGCGTTTCGGGACATGCTGACGAAGATTCGGCGTGGCGAGACGCTGGTGGTCTCGAAGCTCGACCGCCTCGGCCGCGATGCCATCGACGTGTTGCAGACGGTTCGCAGTCTCGGCGAGCGCGGCGTCAAGGTCATCGTGCTTCAGCTTGGCAATACCGACCTCACGAGCGCAGCCGGCAAATTGCTGTTGTCGATGCTGGCGGCGGTCGCCGAAATGGAGCGCGACCTGCTGGTCGAGCGCACCCAAGCCGGTCTGGCGAGGGCGAAAGCGCAGGGCAAACGGCTGGGTCGGCCGTGGAAGACAACGCCGGAGCAGCGGCAGGCTATTCTCGCCCGTTTGGGGATGGGCGACTCGGTGACGATGCTGGCGAAGGCGTATGGCATTTCGCGTGCGAACATCAACGACATCAGAAACCGAGGGTGTTGAGTCGGCCGCGTGATGCTGTAGCCGACCCAACCAGGCTGCGCGACTGTCGATTCGCGCTCGATTGAGGCTAGTTCGCGGCCAGGCAGGCAGCGTAGAACAGCTTGTAGGCGCCTTCTGGCGTCAATTTGGGCATGTCGAGATAGGAGGTTTTGAGAGCCGACAGCGATATCTGCATCAGACCTGGGTTACTGGGCAAGCCTTTTGCCGCCGCCTTGAGTCGGCTTCGTTCGGTATCGTAGGGGATGCCACGATCTCGATCCTCGGTAATGCCGCGGGCAAGCGAGCCATACATGCTGCACAATGAATCATCGGCCGCCGTAACGCTACCGACGGACGACGCGAGCAGCAAAGCCGCGACGAAGTTCTTCAAACTGTTCTCCTTAATCGTTGATGAGGTAGGCGCCACCGCGACACCTAAGATATGCCGAAGTGATTATGTCACGAATAGAGAGGGAACGAATAGTGCGTGGCCGATAGGTAGTCATTGACGCAAAGTCTCGGGGTGAGTAAAGCCCTGAGAATCCTCTTCGGCCAGCGTGTGAGGGAACTGCGCCGAGCTGTCGGCATGAGCCAGGAATCGTTCGCCGACCGCTGCGGCCTTGCCAGAAGCTACATGAGTCGCGTTGAACGTGGCGTTGGCAATCCGTCGCTGGATGCGATCGAAGTATTTGCCGTTGCCTTGGGTGTGCCGGTTGCCGACTTGTTCATTACAGCGCCTCCTGCAAAGACTGCGATGGCAGCACGGGCCACAGGGAAGAAGGCGACGTCAATCGCCAAGCCGGTTCAGGTCCCATTCGCGAAGGACGGCACCTGCTTCAACCCGGCGCTGCGCCAGCCGAGAAGTGGGCGCTATGTCGTAGGACCAAAGGCGGCCGAGGTTGAGTTCGAGACGTTCGATGCCGCACTCAGGTATCTGAAGCGGAATCGACCTGCCCGGTGGCGGCGTCCGAATGCTGCGGGGAACTGGGGCATCGTGCAGGAGGTGGAGTGGGGGCCGTTGCCGTCGAGCTAGGCAGAAGGTTCACCAATCGCGCCAGAACGGCGCCAGAGCCATGCTTGCGATGCCGATGTAGGGATGTAGCCCCAGAGTCCTTTGGAGCCAGCCAAGGGCGTTCTGTGCGTGCCGGCGTCGTTGCGGTGTTGCGAGTGAAGCTCCTGGGCATGGTCGAACTGGAGTCGGTGCACAACCACGAGCGACCACAGGAAGAACGATGCAGTCGGCATGCTCGTGCTGCACGACATGTTCATGCCGATTGTCCTACGACACCGACGTGGGCGAAGGTTCACCAGTCGCGTCAAAACGGCGCCAGAGACGCTGGTGGCAGACGGGAATGGGTAGGTAGCCCTGAAACGATTCAATGCAGCCAAGGACGTTTACGTGGGGCCGGCGAGCGTCCGTCAACGTTGCAGGGGATGACGAGGGCCTACGGGAGCTTTTGGCCTCGCGTGCAGCGTGCCGGTGCGGCGGCGAACGGCTGGAGAAGACTTGAAGGACGGGAACAACAACGACGACGGCAACAACAACGACGAGAACGACGACAACGGCAACGGCTACAACTACAAGGGCTACAACTACAGGGAGGGACGAGTTCTTACACAACGAGAAGCGTTGCAGTTGAGAAGGGAACAGGGAAGTCTTGAAGTGCTGAATGGTTGAGGTGGTGAAGGCTTGAATGGTGAACCGTGAAGTTGTTGAGTAAGTCAGCAATTAGTTATTAGGTTCAGCCTGCCGGCCTCAGACGCCAACAGGTTCGGGTGGCGGATGTCTTCCCGAATTCGTGGCCTTCGCACCCGACATGCTCAATGCGTTATGCACCACACTGGGCATGTCGAGCCGACTGGCCGACCTACTTCGCTCGGCCGAACCGACCTGTCAGGCTGCGGAGCGCGAGGCGCGATGCCTCGGTCAGTTCGCCATCGGTGACGAGGTGTCGGCTCAATTGGTTCAGGCGCTTCCTCGCATCGTGGCGACCGAATCGGTTGATCGTGCACGCCGGCCAGTCCTCGACGCGGATGAATGCCCTGGCCGTTGCCTGTAGCCAGCGATTGGCAGCGAGCGGCCCTGGACCCGGCAGTGGCTTGGCGAACTTGAACAGGCCAGCCGAATGAAGCCGGTTGAACGAGAACCCCTTCAGGTCGCTGACGTGTGACAGGTCGAAGTCATGAAGCGCCTGACCCTGGAGCCGCACTTCCGCGCGTGCCCGCCACTCAGAGGTCGGCAGGGGCTTCGCCACGCGCTTGCCATCCTCGCCTTCGTAGGTCTCGTCTGTGCGCTTCCAGTAGACGCGCCACAGGAGATCGTCGGTCTTGTTGCCGACGTAGAGGGTCTTCTCGGCCGTTACCGCGATTCCCCTGAAGGGCAGCAGGCCGTGTCAGCGACCGGCATATAGGAGCCACTTCAGGATCGGCGTATAGGAGCCAGTCGATGATCGGCATATAGG
>DAIDAU010000367.1 GCA_027310465.1 Rhodocyclaceae bacterium | reverse complement strand
AGAAAGAGGGGGCGAGATGAAACTTTCCACACGGCTCATCCTTATCGTTGCCGGCACCGTCCTCGGCCTTGCGGTGCTCGGCGGATTCGCGTTGAGTTCGTTGCACTCCACGATGCTGGAGGAGCGCAAGGCCGGCATCCGGATGACGGTCCAGCTCGCGGCCAGCATGGTGCGCAACTACGTCGCGCTGGAGAAGTCCGGCAAGCTGTCGCGCGAGGAGGCGCAGAACCAGGCCAAGGACGCCGTGCGCGGAAT
Source organism: Rhodocyclaceae bacterium (assembly GCA_027310465.1). Lineage (GTDB taxonomy): Bacteria > Pseudomonadota > Gammaproteobacteria > Burkholderiales > Rhodocyclaceae > Nitricoxidireducens. The sequence goes on along the minus strand of DAIDAU010000367.1, from coordinate 5,393 downwards.
GCGCAACGGCGACGATTACGTGTTCGTGCGCTCGGGCGACAAGCTGCTGCTGCTGTCGCTCGTCCATCCCGATCCGCGCAAGGAAGGCAAGGAGTCGAACGGCGGCATCCTGCCCAACGGCATGTCGGTGGTCGATGCCTATCTCGAGGCGCTGAAGGGCGGCGATTTCGCTTTCGTCCGCATCTACACCAAGCGGCCGCAGGGCGACGTCGAAGTGCCGAAGATGAGCGCCATCGTGCGCATCCCCGAGTGGGGCTGGCTGCTCGGCACCGGGGTCTTCATCGACGACATCGACAGCGCTTTCCGGCGCTACCTCATCGAGTTCGGGGTGATCGGCGGCGCGGTGCTGCTTGCGGTGGTGGCGCTCGCGGTGTCGCTGGCGCGCGGCATCTATCGCGCCGTGGGCGGCGAGCCGAGCTACGCGGCCGAAGCGGCGCAGGCCATCGCGGCGGGCGACCTGGCGCGCGGCATCGAGCAGCGCGGCAGGCCCGACAGCCTGCTGGCGGCCATGGCGAACATGCAGAGCCAGCTCAAGCAGATGATCGCGCAGATCAGCCAGGGCGCGGCGACGCTGAGCGAATCGGGCGACGCGCTGGCGACCCAGATGACGCAGATCAACGCCGCGGCGCAGCGCTCCTCCGAGGCGACGGCGTCGACCGCGGCGGCGATCGAGCAAATGGCCGTGAGCGTCGCGCACATTTCCGACAGCGCCAAGGATTCGGAGCAGAGCTCGCAGCGATCGTCGGATCTCGCGGCGGCGGGCGAGACGCTGGTCCATCGCGCCGCGGAGGAACTGAACACGGTGGCGCGGCAGGTCGGCGACGCTTCGGCGCGCATCGAGGGGCTGGCCGAGCGCACGCGCGAGATCGGCGGCATCGCCAACGTGATCAAGGAGATCGCCGACCAGACCAACCTGCTGGCGCTCAATGCGGCGATCGAGGCGGCGCGCGCCGGCGAGCAGGGCCGGGGATTCGCCGTCGTCGCCGACGAGGTGCGCAAGCTGGCGGAGCGCACCGGCACGGCGACCGACCAGATCTCCACCATGATCCAGGGCATCCAGAACGACACCGAAGGCGTCGTCGCCAGCATGCGGGCGATCACGCCGCAGGTGGCGAAAGGCGTCGAGTCCGCGGACGAGGCGGCGCAGAAGCTGCAGGACATCAACCAGGAGGCCGGCGCGACGCTCAGCAACATCCGCGAGGTCGCCCATTCGACGTCCGAGCAGAGCGTCGCCAGCGACAGCGTCGCCGCCAACATCGAGAAGATCGCCCAGATGGTCGACGAGATGGCGACCTCCGTCGAGGTGGCGAACCGGAACGTCCAGGCGCTGGAGCAACTGGCGGTCGACCTGCGCGGTTCCGTGAATCGATTCCACGTATAGAATGGCGGCCATGAATCCGCGAGCCACCCGCGCCTGCAGCCATGCGATCGCTCCCGCGCTGTCCGTCAGCCGGGCGGCGCAGCGCATCGTCGAGGCGCTGCGCCGCTCGCCGGGCCTGTCGAAGGAAGAGATCGCCGAGCGCGCCTTCGTCGGCGTCGCGACGCTCTCCGGCGGCGGCTACCTCAAGACGCTGAAAGAAGCAGGGCTGATCCACGTTTCCGGCTGGGCGCGCAACGCTTCGGGCGGATTCACCACGCCGCTCTACAGCGCCGGGGCGAGCGCCGATTGCGATCGGCCGCAGGTGACGGCGCAGAACCGGGCGGCGCCCGGCATGCAGCGCCTGCTCGAGGCCATCCGCCAAGCCGGTCCGCTCGACTACCGCGAAGCCGCGGCCCTCGCCGGCCTTTCCCCGAACACGGTGAAGAACGCCGGCTACCTCGACATGCTGGTCACGCAAGGCAAGCTGCACGTCAGCGGCTGGCGCCGCGCCCGCAAGGGTCCGATGCGTGCGGTGTACGCGCTGGGTCCCGGCGAGACCGCGCCGAAGCCCGCGCCGCTCAGCGGCGCCGAGAAGTCGCGCTCGCATCGCTGGCGCCGCGCCGCCGTCGCCGGGGCCTCGAGCCTGGCGATGCAGATGCGCATGGCGGCAGGAAGCCGCCCCCGCATTCCGGGATAGAATCGCGCTGTTCCATGCCGGCCCCTCCGGCATGCTCATCCCATCAGATTCATATGGCCGACTCCATCCGCATCGAAGTCGCGTACGCCAAGCCCGCGCGGCAGGAACTCGTCGAACTCAAGCTGCCCGAAGGCAGCACCGTGCAGCAGGCGATCGAAGCCTCGGGCCTGCTGCAGCGCTATCCCGAAATCGAGTTGGCGAAAGCCAAGGTCGGCGTCTACGGCAAGCTCGCGCGGCTCGATACGGCCTTGCGCGAAAAGGACCGCGTCGAAATCTACCGGCCGCTGATCGCCGATCCCAAGGAAGTGCGCAAGCAGCGCGCCGCGGCCGGCAAGGTCATGAAGAAGGGCGGCGGCAGCGCCGAGGAGTGAGGCGGCGCCCGGCGGCGCTCACTTGCACCACGAGTCCACGGCTTTGCGCGCATTCGCCAGTTCGGCCTCGCGCGCGGCGCCGTCCATCCCCACGCGCTCGCCGTTGGCGCCGATGGTGAAGCGGACCTGGCCGGATTCGATGCCCTGCAGATTGCTCCGGGCGCGCTCGCACTGGACGCGGCGCTCCTCCGCCTGCGCCTTGTCCTGCTCGGACTTGTCGGCGGACTCCTGCGTGTCCTTCTGCTTCTTGCGTGCCGCGGCTTCCTGCTCGGCGAGCGCCTTGCGCGCGGCGGGATCGCCGGCGCCGGTGGCCGGCGGCGCGACCTTGCGCGCCTGCGTCTTGTCGGGCGGCGGCTCGTCCGAATAGTGGATCTTGCCGCTGGCGTCCTTCCACGAATAGAGCTGCGCGGAGGCGAGCATCGAACAGAGGGCGAGCGCGAGAGGCGCGAGGAGGCGAAGACGCATGAGCGGCGGGTCCGTCGTTTGCCCGTGCCGGGCGACCCGCGTATAATACGTTTTTGGCACAGAGGATAAAAGCATGAGACTTACCCAGAAGGCGCTGACGTTTGACGACGTCCTCCTGGTTCCCGCCCACTCGGCGATCCTGCCCCGCGACGTTTCGCTCGCAACCCGCCTCACCCGCAACATCAACCTGAACCTGCCGCTGGTCGCGGCCGCCATGGACACCGTGACCGAATCGCGCCTGGCCATCGCGCTGGCCCAGGAAGGCGGCATCGGCATCGTGCACAAGAACCTCGATCCGAAGTCGCAGGCGGCCGAAGTCTCCAAGGTCAAGCGCTTCGAATCCGGCGTGCTCAAGGACCCGATCACCATCCCGCCGACGATGACGGTGCGCGAAGTGCTGGCACGGACGCGCGCCCACAAGATTTCCGGCCTGCCAGTCGTCGAGGACGGCCTCGTCGTCGGCATCGTCACCAACCGCGACCTGCGCTTCGAGACCCGCCTCGACCAGCCGGTCCGCAACATCATGACGCCGAAGGAACGCCTCATCACCGTCAAGGAAGGCGCTACCCTCGAGGAAGCCAAGGCGCTGATGCACAAGAACCGCCTCGAGCGCGTGCTGGTCATCAACGACCAGTTCGCATTGCGCGGGCTGATGACGGTCAAGGACATCCTCAAGTCCACCGAACACCCGAACGCCTGCAAGGACAGCCAGGGCCGCCTGCGCGTCGGCGCCGCCATCGGCGTCGGCGAGGGCACCGAGGAGCGCGCGGCGCTGCTGGCCGAAGCCGGCGTGGACGTGCTGGTCGTCGATACCGCGCATGGCCACTCCGAGGGCGTGCTCCAGCGCGTCCAGTGGGTCAAGAAGAATTTCCCGCAGGTCGAGGTCATCGGCGGCAACATCGCCACCGGGGCCGCGGCCAAGGCGCTGGTCGACCACGGCGCCGACGGCGTCAAGGTCGGCATCGGTCCCGGCTCGATCTGCACCACGCGCATCGTCGCCGGCGTCGGCGTGCCGCAGATCACCGCCGTCGACAACGTCGCCAAGGCGCTGGCCGATACCAATGTCCCGCTGATCGCCGACGGCGGCATCCGCTACTCGGGCGACATCTCCAAGGCGCTAGCCGCTGGCGCGCATGCCGTGATGCTCGGCGGCCTGTTCGCCGGCACCGAGGAAGCGCCGGGCGAGACGGTGCTGTTCCAGGGCCGCTCCTACAAGTCCTACCGCGGCATGGGCAGCCTCGGCGCCATGCAGAAGGGCTCGAGCGACCGCTACTTCCAGGACAACGAATCGAACGTCGACAAGCTGGTGCCGGAGGGCATCGAGGGCCGCGTGCCGTACAAGGGCCCGGTGACCCAGGTGATCCACCAGCTGATGGGCGGTCTGCGCTCGTCGATGGGCTACGTCGGCTGCCGCACCATCGAAGAGATGCGCAACAAGGCCGAGTTCGTCGAGATCACGTCGGCCGGCATCCGCGAGTCGCACGTGCACGATGTCCAGATCACCAAGGAAGCGCCGAACTACCACGTCGAATGAGAAGGAAGGGGGTAACGGGGGAAACCTGGGTTTCCCCTGTTCCTAATTTGCCAACGTGGCGGCACCGCCGCCGATAGAACAACTTTAAGCGGCGGACGGCCATGTCTCATCAGCGTATCCTCATCCTCGATTTCGGTTCGCAGTACACGCAGCTGATCGCGCGGCGCGTGCGCGAGCAGCAGGTCTATTGCGAACTGCATCCGAACGACGTAACGGACGAGTTCATCCGCGAATTCAAGCCCGCGGGCATCATCCTCTCCGGCGGCCCCAACTCGGTCTACGAGGATGAGACGCCGCGCGCGCCGCAGGCGGTGTTCGAGCTGGGCGTCCCCGTGCTGGGCATCTGCTACGGCATGCAGACGCTGGCAGCGCAGCTCGGCGGCAAGGTGGAAAGCGCGCACAAGCGCGAATTCGGCTACGCCGAGGTCCGCGCGCGCGGGCACTCCGCCTTGCTGCGCGACATCCAGGACAACATGAGCCCCGAGGGCCACGGCCTGCTCGACGTCTGGATGAGCCACGGCGACAAGGTTACCGAGATGCCGCCCGGCTTCAAGGTGATCGTCGGCACCGAGTCGACCCCGATTGCCGGCATGGCCGACGAGGAGCGCCTGTTCTACGGCGTGCAGTTCCATCCGGAAGTCACGCACACGCTGAAGGGCCGGGAGATCCTGCACCGCTTCGTGCGCGATATCTGCGGCTGCCTCGGCGACTGGAACATGCCCGACTACGTGAACGAGGCGATCGGGAAGGTGCGCGCCCAGGTCGGCAAGGAGGAGGTGATCCTCGGCCTGTCCGGCGGCGTCGACTCCTCGGTCGTGGCCGCGCTGCTGCACAAGGCCATCGGCGACCAGCTCACCTGCGTGTTCGTCGACAACGGCCTGCTGCGCCTCAACGAGGGCAAGCAGGTGATGGACACCTTCGCCCGCAACCTCGGCGTAAAGGTGATCCACGTCGACGCCACCGAGC
>DAIDAU010000356.1 GCA_027310465.1 Rhodocyclaceae bacterium | reverse complement strand
CATGGCTTCTTCCCCCTTGATGTCTGATGTCTGAAGTTGGAGTCGCGATATCTGCTACTTGGACTTGAGGTCCATCATCCGCTTGCCAATCGAGTCACCCGGTCCAACCCACGCGCCTTTGTAGAAAATGAGTTCCTCGCAATTCACCAACGACCCCTCGGTGCCTGGCTTCACCGGCTCACGCACGATGCTTTGGTATTCGGGTTGTTTGAATCCCGCGTTCGCTCGCTTGACCTCGTCGACCGAAGCAAAGCTCTTGCCAAGTCTTTCCACTTCGATGTCGGGCGCAGAGATAATTAGATTGGGGGTTTTGATCTCCACGGGCAGTTCCTGCAACGGGATACGGGTCCATTGCTTGCCGTCATGTTTAAAGGCCACATAGGGCGGATTCGGCCTGCCCCACTTGTTGTATGAAAGGCACCCCAAGGGAGAAACGACGAGGTAGGGTTCCCCATTAACGATGTCGACCAGCATCGGTAGAAAGCTTGCCGTACCAATATCGTCACTATGGTGATCTTCCCAGTTGACGGTTTGCCCTGTGGCAGGAAGAACGAAACGCAAACTCTGTTCTCTGTACGACGGCTTTTGTCCGATTTCATGCCTACCACCTCGTTCCACTTTCCGTTCCACGACGATCTTGCTTCCGTCATGAAGTAGCGCTTCTTCTTTCCAACTCGTTCCTCCGAACCCGAACAACCCCGCGTTTGCACTCATGCTTACCCCCACTGTCAAAAGAACACTGATACTCGCGAACCGTTTCCATCTGCCGTGAGCGGTGCTCATGCTGGGCACTTCCATGCCGAATCATTTGCAGGTTCTATCCAGCCGAGCGGGTGGTTGGGGTTGGCATCGGTGAGGCTGAAGTTCACGGCGAGCTGGACGTCGGCGATGAGATGCTCCTGGGCCTGGCCGTCGGCACCTGTCTGCCGGTAGCTGGCGTTGCCATCGCCGCCGTAGAGTTCGTCGGTGCCGGTGCCGTTCACGTTGCGCACGAGGACGCCGTCGTTTGGATTGATCCACCCTGTGCGCTCGGCGAAGGCAGTGCCATCGTAGTCGGAATCAGCCATCCTGCCGCTTCTCATTTCCATTCTTCCTCCCCCTCTAAACACGGTCCGCAAGTAGCTCGACCTTCACGCTGCCCTTTGCGCCGATGCCTGGCATCTCTTCCCATCTCCGTCACGAATGAGTCCGAGCATCGCTTCCGCTGCACGCTCTGCGGCTCGTTCCGGAGTCATCGCCACATAGCGCTGCGCGAACACCGTGGCGTTTCGACCATGGTCAGATTCGCCGAGCAAGGCCCCGAGCGCATCGTGCACCTTGCGTTCGTCCGGCTTGCCGCCGAGCGCGATGCCGGCGCCGATGGCTTCAACGCGCTTGGCACAGAGATATTGCTCGACGGTCGTCGGAATCATGAGCAGGCGAACGCCTTTGAGCAGCGCTTCACTCATGGAGCCGATGCCGGCATAGCCGATCATTGCATCCGCTTCGCCGAGCAGCGGCTGGAGCGCAACCGGGCGTTCGACGATCTTGATCGAGTCCCGCTCGAATCTTTCCTTGAACCGTCGTCCCGCCTCCGGAACGACGCATACAGCGCGAGCGCCGATGCCGGCGAGATGGTCGAGCACGATGGCGGTGGGACGGTGGTGCAGCCGCAGATAGACCAGGATGCGCGGACCGGTTCCGACGGGCCAGTCGATTCGCGCTGCCTGGTTGAGGCCGTGAATGGAGCCGACGTAGTCCGCGTCGACACGCGCACCGTAGTGGTCGAGTTCGGCGAAAGTGGCGAAGATCGAATGCCGTGGAAATATCTGGCCGAGACGCCGATACGGCCGCCCGCCGAGTGCGGAAACGGCTGCGTTGACGTCGGCCAGAACAGCGCGTTCAGTCCGGAGCAGTGCTTCGGGTGCGACTGGCTCCCAGGGACGAATGCCCGGCATCGGCTCCGTATCGGGCGGGATTTCGAATCCGTTGCCGAGCGGAATGGCGAGGCGGTTGGCGACGTGCGAGGCCACGAGTGCCCCCGGTGCATGGTCGACGACGACTGCGTCGAATCCGCCGCGAACGAGGAGTTCGCGCCATGCACTGAGGTGTGCATACAGCCCGCGCCGATCGCGCCAGCCTTCCGCCTCGAGCAGTTCCGCGTAATTGATCGGCGGCCGGGATAGTTTGGATTTGCCGGCGCAGAGCGGCGCTTGCAGGAAAGGCATCCGGCGGGCTACCAATAGCTCGGCGGCCACACGCGTATCTTTGACGGCGAAGACGACCTCGTGTCCTGCCGCGCGCAGCCGTTCGGCGACAGGAAGGTCGCGCGTCAGGTGACCGAGGTTGGCACCGAGTTCCCAGGCGAACAGGATGCGGCTCACGGTGTTGCGGCTCCGATCTCGCCGCAGCCGGCACACGCCGATGGAATCATGGCGGCCGCGAAGTCGCGCCTCAATTCGTCGTCGGAACGGTAATACGCCGGATTCTTGATATATGGGCAAGGAAGCCCGCGGCCGCGGACGTCGAAAAAGCGCATTCTCGGTCGCATCAGGTAGCTGCAGGGGCCGCCGGGTACCGACTTTGACAGCGATGACACTCGTTCCGGATAGCGCTGCCGATAATCTTCCTTGTGCTGAAGCGGCTGAACGACATGGCGACGGATGCCGCGCTCCGCAAGAAAGCTTCGTAACGGCGTCAGATCCTGGCCGAGGTCGACGCTGTGCACGATGATTCGTTCGGCTCCCATGGCCCGGCACAGCGCATCGAACCGCCGCAACACGCGCGGCAGATCGCGTCGGCCGATGCGTTCCGCCTCCTCCGCGTCCAGCGTATCGAGGGAAACGCCGACAGTTGGGAACAGAGCGGCCATGCGCTCGGCGTCGACCAGGCTGCCGTTCGTGATCGTGTAGGGAATGAAGCCGGCGTCGATCACCTTCTCTGCCATTGACCAGAACTGCGGATGTGCAAGCGGCTCGCCTTCGCCTTGGAGAGACACCGTATGGCGACCGTTGGGCAGGCGCCCCAGGATCACTTCAAATTGCTCCATGCGCATATGCCGCGGTTGCCAGCTACGACCGATGCAATAGAAGCAGCGGAAGTTGCAGGCGGTGGTCACCTCGATCTGGAAGAAATAGGCGGGAACGCGCGTTACCTTCACTCCGCGCCTTCCTTGTCTTCCGATTCAACCCGTCCCAGTTCCGTCACGCCCTGCTGCCCGCCGAAGTTGAACACCTCATCCACCTGCAACCCCCGCGGCACCTGGTGCGTGATGAAGAGCATCGTCACCTTCCCTTTGAGCTTGTTGATCGTCTTGGCAAAGTGCTCTGCGGTGTGCTGATCGAGATTCGAGACGGCTTCATCGAAGACCAGAATCTTGGGACGCTTGAGCAACGCCCTCGCAATGGCGATGCGCTGGCGCTGTCCGCCCGACAGCCCTGTGCCGCGCTCGCCGATCTCGGTCTTGTACCCGTCCGGCAGCTTGTCGATGACGTCGTGAATCTCGGCGGCCTTGCAGGCTGCGATGACGTCGTCGAAGCTCGCGTGCGGATGCGCCATGACGAGGTTGTCGTAGAGGGTGCCGGAGAAGAGCACTGTCTCCTGCGGCACGACGCCGAACGTTTGGCGTAGTTCGTTGGCCGCTAGATGCCGGATGTCTCGCCCATCGAGTTCGATGCAGCCTTCCTGCGGCTGGTAGAAGCCGAGCAGGAGTTTGGCCAGCGTGCTCTTGCCGCAGCCGGACGGCCCCATCAACACGGTGAGATGGCCGGGCTTGAAGCGCATGTCGAGGTTGCGGTAGAGCCAGGGGTTATGGTCGCCGTAGCGGAAAGCGACGTCCTTGAGTTCTATCCGCCCCTTGCCGCCGGCTTCGCGGCTGGGCGTCAGCGCATGGGGCTCCTGCGGCATGTCGAGGATGTCGCCGAGGCGCCTGA
>DAIDAU010000354.1 GCA_027310465.1 Rhodocyclaceae bacterium | reverse complement strand
TGAAGAACGCCAGCACCAGGAACAGCACCGCGTGCACCGGGTTGCTGGCGGTGACGACGCGCACGGCGGCGAACACCGCCAGCGCCGCGAAGCTGTAGAAGATGAAGGTCTGGAATTCCATCATCGGTTACCGATATTTGGCGTCCGCCTCGCGGGCCTTCGCGATTTCCGCCTCGTAGCGGTCGCCGTTGGCCAGCAGCATCTGCTTGGTGTAGTAGAGATCGCCGCGCGTCTCGCCGTGGTACTCGAAGATATGCGATTCGACGATGGCGTCGACCGGGCAGGCCTCCTCGCAGAAGCCGCAGAAGATGCACTTGGTCAAATCGATGTCGTAGCGCGTGGTGCGGCGGCTGCCGTCCTCGCGCTCCGCCGATTCGATGGTGATCGCCAGCGCCGGGCAGACGGCCTCGCAGAGCTTGCAGGCGATGCAGCGCTCCTCGCCGTTCGGATAGCGGCGCAGCGCATGCAGGCCGCGGAAGCGCGGCGAAGCGGGCGTCTTCTCTTCCGGATACTGGATGGTGATCTTCGGCGCGAACATGTACTTCAGGGTCACAGCGAGACCCTGGCGCAATTCGCCGAGAGAGAAACTTTGGATCAGGTCGCGAGCGCCCATGGCATTACTTCCAGATATTGAAGGGCGACATCATCCAGAAGCCGACGACCGGTATCCAGATGAGGCACAGCGGAACGAAGACCTTCCAGCCCAGGCGCATGATCTGGTCGTAGCGGTAGCGCGGGAAGGTCGCGCGCAGCCACAGGAACAGGAACAGGATCACGCAGAGCTTGGCGACCAGCCACCAGATGCCGTCGGGCAGGAAGCCCACGGGCGACAGCCAGCCGCCGAGGAAGAAGATCGAGACCAGCGCCGCGACGAGGATCATGTTGGCGTATTCGGCGAGGAAGAACATCGCGAACGCCATGCCCGAGTATTCGACCATGTGGCCGGCGACGATCTCCGATTCGCCCTCCACCACGTCGAACGGCGCGCGGTTGGTCTCGGCCACGCCCGAGATCAGGTAGACCAGGAACATCGGGAACAGCGGAATCCAGTTCCACGACAGGAAGCCGAGGCCCATCGAGGCGAAGCGGCCGTGGTCCTGGGCGCGCACGATGTCGGAGAGGTTGAGGCTGTTCGACACCATCAGCACGACGATCAGCGCCATGCCCATCGACACTTCGTAGGACACCATCTGCGCCGCCGAGCGCATGGCGCCGAGCAGCGGATACTTCGAGTTCGACGACCAGCCGGCGATGATGATGCCGTACACGCCGACGGAACTGATCGCCAGCAGGTACAGCACGCCGGCGTCCATGTTCGCCAGCGCGCCGCCGTCGAAGAACGGGATCGCGGCCCAGGCGGCCAGCGCCGGCGCCATGGCGAGGATCGGCGCCAGGATGAACAAGCTGCCGTCGGCCTCGCTGGGCACGAGCACTTCCTTGAAGAAGAGCTTCATGCCGTCGGCGATCGGCTGCAGCAAACCCCAGGGGCCGACGCGATTCGGACCGATGCGCACCTGCATCCAGCCGATGATCTTGCGCTCCCAGAATGTCAGGTAGGCGACGCCGAGCAGCAGCGGCCCCATGATCGCGACGATGCGCACGAGGGCCCACACCAGCGGCCAGTAGTCGCCGAACAGCGGGCCGATGTGCTGGTGGATCGGGGCAAGCAGGGCTTCCATCAGGCCTTCTCCGTGGCGATCGGTGTCTTTTGCAGGCTCGCCGCGCGGCGCACCAGCGGGTCGGCGCCGTACAGCGGCACCGGCTTCATGGCATCGGCGGCAGGTTTCGCGGCGAGGTCGATTGATCCGGCGGCGCCGTTGTCCAGCCCGGACACGAACTCCGCCGCGTCGCCCAGCGCTTCGGCACGCACGTCCTCGCTGCTTTCCTGCGCGAAGCCGTCGAGTTCGAGCAGGTTGCCGAGCACGCGCAGCACCTTCCACGCCGGCCGCGTCTCGCCCATCGGCTTGCACACGGCCTGGAAGCTCTGCACGCGGCCTTCCATGTTCACGAACGTGCCGGAGGTCTCCGTGAAAGGCGCCACCGGCAGGATGGCGTCGGCATAGTCGAGCATCGCCGCAGACTTGAAAGGCGACAGCACGATCGTGCTGTCCGCCTGCTGCAGCGCGGCTTGCGCGCCGGCGCCGTCGGCGCAGTCCAGCTCCGGCTCGGCGTTGACCACGAGATAGGCGCGGCAACCTTCGCCGACCATGCGCGCGGCATTGAGGCCCTCCGCTTGCGGCAGCGCCTTGGCGACGTAGCCGCCGACGCTGTTGGCCGCCTCGCCGAGCAGGTCCCAGCGGGCGCCGAGGATTTCGGCGAGCTTCTGGGCCAGCAACTGCAGCGTGCCGGCTTGCGGATGCTGCTGCGCGAAGTTGCCCAGCAGGATGCCGGCGCCGCTGCCCGACGCCAGGCTTGCGGCGATGGTCTTCGCCTCGGCGGAAACCGCGACGCCGCCGACGGCGGCATCCACGGCAACGCCTTTCAGTTCGGCCGCGGCCTTGACGACCTGGGCCAGCGTGTTGGGCAATTGCGACGACGCGACGATCGCCTTGCCGGCCGGCTTGACCAGCAGATCCTCGTCGAAGGCATGGATGACGGACAGCGCGGCGCCGCGCTTGGCCGCCTGGCGCAGGCGCTGGGCCAGCAGCGGATGCTCGCGGCGCAGCGCCGAACCGACCACGAGCACACGGTCGAGCTTGCTGAGTTCGGCGACCTTCATGCCCAGCCACGGCGCGCCCTTGCGCTTGCCGTCGAGCGAGAAGTCGGTCTGGCGCAGGCGGAAATCGATGTTGTCGGAGCCGAGGCCGCGCATCAGCTTGGCCGCCAGCGCCATCTCTTCCAGCGTCGAGTGCGGGCTGACCAGCGCGCCGACGGCGGCAGCGCCGTGCGTCTTGGCGACGTCGCGCAGCGCGTGGGACACGTAGTCGAGCGCCACGTTCCACTCGACCTCCCGCCACTTGCCGCCCTGCTTGACCATCGGCTTGGTCAGCCGCTGGTCGCTGTTGAGGCCTTCGTAGGAGTAGCGGTCCTTGTCGGACAGCCAGCATTCGTTGACGTCCTCGTTCTCCAGCGGCAGCACGCGCATGACGCGGTCGAGCTTGGTCTGGACGATGAGGTTGGAGCCGAGGCCGTCGTGCGGGCTCACCGACTTGCGGCGCGACAGCTCCCAGCTGCGCGCGCTGAAGCGGAACGGCTTGGAGGTCAGCGCGCCGACCGGGCAGAGATCGATGATGTTGCCGGAGATTTCGGAGTCGACGGTCTTCTCGACGAAGGGCATCACTTCGGCGCGGTCGCCGCGGAAGGCCTGGCCCATCTCCATGTAGCCGGCGATCTCCTGGGTGAAGCGGATGCAGCGCGTGCAGTTGATGCAGCGGGTCATGTCCGTCGACACCAGCGGGCCGAGGTTCTTGTTCAGAACCACGCGCTTCTCTTCCTGGAAGCGCGCGTTGCCGGCGCCGTAGCCGACCGACAGGTCCTGCAGCTGGCACTCGCCGCCCTGGTCGCAGATCGGGCAGTCGAGCGGGTGGTTGATCAGCAGGAACTCCATCACGCCCTTCTGCGCCTTGACGGCCATCTCGGAGTGCGTGAACACCTTCATGCCGGCGGCGACCGTCGTGGCGCAGGCCGGCATCGGCTTGGGCGCCTTCTCGATCTGCACCAGGCACATGCGGCAGTTGGCCGCGATGGACAGCTTCTTGTGGTAGCAGAAATGCGGAATGTAAGTACCGGCCTGGTGCGCGGCCTGGAGGACCGTGCTGCCCTCTTCGACCTGCAGGGCCTTGCCGTCGATTTCGATCTCGATCATGCCGCGGCTCCCGCCATCATGCGAGTGTGGAACGTACTGCCGGCCTTCTGCACTTCGGGCGGGACCAGGCACTTCTTGTGTTCGATGTGGTACTCGAATTCGCTGCGGAAATGCTTGAGCATTCCCTGGATCGGCATCACCGCCGCGTCGCCGAGCGCGCAGATGGTGCGGCCCGCGATGTTGCCGCCGAGTTCGAGCAGCAGGTCGAGATCCTCGGGACGGCCTTCGCCGTGCTCGATGCGGTGGATGATCTTGTGGAGCCAGCCCGTGCCTTCGCGACAGGGCGTGCATTGGCCGCAGGACTCTTCGTAGTAGAACCAGGACAGGCGCTCGAGCGCCTGCACCATGCAGACCGTCTCGTCCATCACGATCACCGCGCCCGAGCCGAGCATCGAGCCGGCCTTGGCGATGGAGTCGTAGTCCAGCGTGCAGTCCATGATCATGTCGGCGGGGATCACCGGCGAGGAGGAACCGCCCGGGATCACGCCTTTGAGCTTGCGGCCGCCGCGCATGCCGCCGGCCATCTCGAGCAGCTTCGCGAAC
>DAIDAU010000344.1 GCA_027310465.1 Rhodocyclaceae bacterium | reverse complement strand
GTTCGGCCTTGCGCGCGACGGCGCGGCGCAGCAGCGGATGGCGCAGGAAGGCGCGCTGCGCGGAGGCAGGCAGGGCGAGCTTGAGTTCGACTTCGTCGGCCATGAGCGCCTGTTGCGGGCGGATCGGGATGCCGTCAGGTTAGCACCTGAAGGCGGCCGCCGCAGGCGCTCAGGCCATGCCGGGATTGCCCTCCATGCCGACGAGCTTCGGCATGTTGAGTCGCCGCGGCGTCACCGTCTTGCGGTCGCGCAGCCAGTGCGCCACCACGTCCCAGACGGGTTCGCCGGTCACGCCCTCGCCGACGGCGGCCCAGCCGGCGACCTTGTAGGTCTTGTCCGCTTCGATCGGCTTGCCGTCGAGGCGCATGTCCCGGATGCGGCTGCCCATCTTCGCGTTGGGGTCGCAGGTATAGCTCATCCCGCCGATGCGCACCATGTCGCCGCCCTGCTGGTAGTAGGGATCGGGATTGAACAGGTTGTCGCCGACGTCCTCGAGGACGGACTTGATCTGCGCGCCGGTCAGGCTGTTGAGCGTGGAGGCCGGATAGCTGATGGCGGTCTGGTCCATCAGGTGCTCGAAGGTGATCGTCTCGCCCGGCAGTATGCTCGTGCCCCAGCGGAAGCCCGGCGAGAACGCGATGTCGGCGCCCTTGACCTCGATCAGCGCGTCGAGGATCAACTGGTCCCAGGAACCGTTGAAGTTGCCGCGGCGGTAGAGCAGGCCTTCGCTGACCGCGAGCGGCTCGCGCAGCTTGTCGGCGTAGGGCGCGCGGATCTTCTCGATATGCGCCGCCATCTCGGCATCCGCCGGCAGCAGGTTGGCGAACACCGGCAGCAGCTTGTAGCGGAAGCCGTCGACCTTGCCGTTCTTCACCTCGAAGTCCAGCACGCCGAGGAACTTGCCGTTGGAGCCGGCGTTGGTCACCAGGGTCTTGCCGCTTGCGTTCTTGACGATCACGGGCTGCGGCACGCCGTCGTGCGTGTGGCCGCCGAGGATGGCGTCGATGCCGGTGACGCGGCTCGCCATCTTGAGGTCGACGTCCATGCCGTTGTGAGACAGCACGACGACGGCCTGCGCGCCCTTGGCGCGCGCGTCGTTCACCGTCTTCTGCATGTCCTCGTCGCGGATGCCGAAGCTCCACTCGGGCATCATCCAGCGCGGGTTGGCGATCGGCGTGTAGGGGAAGGCCTGGCCGATGACGGCGACCTTGACGCCGTTCATCTCGCGCAGCGCGTAGGGCGCGAACACCGGATCGTCGAAGTCGGCGGTGCGCACGTTCTGCGCGAGGAAGTCGATGCGGCCCTTGAGGTCGCCGTCGACGAGCTGCTTCACGCGCTCGTGGCCGAGGGTGTATTCCCAGTGAGACGTCATCATGTCGACGCCGAGCAGCTTGCAGGCGTCGACCATGTCCTGGCCCTTCGTCCACAGCGCCGTCGCCGAGCCCTGCCAGGTGTCGCCGCCGTCGAGCAGCAGGGCGCCGGGGCGCTGCGCGCGTAGGCGCTTGACCAGCGTGGCGAGATGCGCGAAGCCGCCGATGCGGCCGTAGATGCGCGCCGCCTGCTCGAAGTCGAGATAGGTGAAGGCGTGCGCCTCGCGCGTGCCGGGCCTGATGCCGTAGGCCTTGAGCAGCTTGTCGCCGACCAGGTGCGGCGGCCGCCCCGCGGCGGCGCCGACGCCGAGGTTGACGTTCGGCTCGCGGAACCAGACGGGCAGCAGCTGCGCATGGCAATCGGTGAAATGCAGCAGATGCACGTTGCCGAAGCGCGGCAGGTCGTAGAAGCGATCGGCCGCGTCCGGCGCGGCGAGCACGTCGCGCGCGTCGAGCGCGATGCCGGCGGCAGAGGCGGCCGCGAGGACCTGGAGGAACTCGCGGCGGCTGATCGACGGCATTACTGGTTCGCCGGCGAGGCGGGATCGAGGATCAGCGCCACCAGGTCCTTGATCTGCTGCTCCGTCAGCGCGCCGATGTAGCCGAAGCGCGGCATCGGCGAGCAGAGGTTGTGCGACTTGGAGTTGTAGATCTTCGAATAGACGTACTTCTCCATCTCGGGCGTATTGCCGCGCAGCTTGGCGAAGTTGCGCAGGCTGGGGCCGAGCGTGCCGAAGGAAATTTCCTTCGGCGAGATCTCGTGGCAGTTGTAGCAGTTGCCGCCGACCGGCAGACCCGGGCGGTCGGTCCAGGTGAAGCCGGCGCCGCTCTGCGCCAGCTTTTCGCCGGCCTTCCAGTCGCCGAGCAGCTTGCCGTCGGCGGGGAGCTTCACCGTCTCCGCCTGTTCGAGCTGGAGCATCTGGGAGAGCTTGAGCGGCGGGTTGTTGCCGTATTTGTTGCAGACGTATTGGACGGCATCGTTCTCGAGCCGGTCCTTGGTCGCCTGGCCCTTGTCGTGGAAATCGCGCTTGACGATGGCGATGGCCTGCGCGCGGTAGTCGTCGTCGGCCTGCGCCGCGGCGCAGGAAAGCAGCAGGGCAGCGAACAGCAGCGGGGTCGGTGTCTTTTTCATGGCTTCCTCAACGCTTGATTCCGGGGCCTTTG
>DAIDAU010000334.1 GCA_027310465.1 Rhodocyclaceae bacterium | reverse complement strand
GCGTGGTGCCGTCGGTGAAGGCGGGATCGGCGAGGCAGCTGACGCTGACGTTGAGGAACAGGCGGCCCGGCAGGCGCAGCCGGGCGAATTCCTCGAGCACCACTTCGCGGCAGAGGCGCTCGAATTCGGTGGCCAGCCCGGTCTCGCGCGCCAGGCCGAACAGCACCTGCGGCGAATGCAGCGTTCCTGCCGGGCCGCGGATGAGGCCCTCGAAGCCCAGATAGGCGTGCGCCCGGAAGTCGAGGATGGGCTGGAACACCGCGGAGAGTTGGCGCCGCTGGTAGAGTTGGAAGAACGCGCTGACGTTGTCGCTGTTGAGCCAGGGGCCGGTGTCCGCCTGGGCGGCATGCGTGCTCATCAGCAATCGATCGAGAACGTCGCCTGAAATCATTTGCTTGCCTCCTGTACCGCGTGCAGCCGGAAGGACCAGGCTACGGGAAGGCGCAACTCTAGCCGCCGCGCATTACGCTCCCATGACACTCCCGGCGGCAGGGACGGAACGGCATCGCCGGACGTCACGATTCCTTCATGCGCCGGCAATGTTCGATCGCTAGCCTGCAAGCGGCCCGTTGCCCCTCCTGGGCCGCACGCTTCCCCCCTGTCCTTGCTCCGCGGATCAACGAAAGGCGCCCATGCGCAAGACTTCCGCAAAGACCGCAATCCCCGACTCCGACTGCGGCGACTGCGCGGCCGAACTCGCCGCCCTCCTCGAGGGCGACGTCCTGCGCATCGGCTTCCGGCCGGTGGCCGATTTTTCCAACTGCGAGATCTTCGGCTACGTCGCGACCATCCGCGGCCCGGCGGGAACGCTGCACGGGTCGTTCGGCCAGCTGTCGCGCATCGCGCACTCCGTCGGGGTGCTGCGCGAGTTCGCCAGGAAGGCCGTCGCCACCGGCGTCCGGCGCTTCCTCGAAAGCGGCGCCGCCGGCCTGCTCTTCGTGCCGCTGCCGCCCGACGTCGTCGAGGCCGCGGGAGCGGATCTGGCGGACGACCTGCACGGCCTGGTCGACGAGCTCGGCTGCCACAGCGGCCGCCTCGTGCTGCGCTTTCCCGACCTGCGCCGCGACGCACTCGAGTCCGGCGCGGCGTTCGCCGCGGCGCTGCGCGGCCGCGGCTTCCTGTTCGCGGCCGGCACTTTCGGCTGCGCGCTGGCGGAACGGCAGCTCTGGTCGCAGGCGATTCCCGACTTCATCGTGCTCGAGGAGCATCAGATCGAGGGCATGGATTTCGCCAGCGCGCGCAACACGGCCTTCCTCGATCGGCTGCAGGAGCAGACGCGCGCCGGCAGCCGCATGCTGGCCGACGGCATCCGCAACAGCAACGACTTCAATGCGCTCCATCAGCTGGGCATCCGCTACGGCGCCGGGGACTTCATCGGCCGGGCCAACCCGGTGCCGGCGCGCGCCATGCCGGCTGCCTCGCACAAGGCGATCGCGTCGACCTGCAATCGCTGCGGCACGCCGCAGAGCGCGCCGCGCGGCATCCTCGACCGCCTGCTGACGCGGGCGGTGCCGGTGACCCCGGCGACGCAGGCCGACGAGGTGTTCATGCTGTTCGAGCACAACACCGAGCTGCGCGCCATCGCCGTGGTGGAAGAGGGCATGCCGCGCGGCCTGATCTCGCGCTACGAAATGGTCGACAACATGGCGCGCCCCTTCCGCCACGAGCTCTACGGACGCAAGCCCTGCACCCGGTTCATGGACACGCAGCCGCTGGTCGTCGACATCGGCGTATCCCTGCCCGAGCTCTCGGAGATCGTCGTCGGCGCCGACCCGCGCCACCTGATCAGCGGCTTCATCATCACCGACCGCGGCAACTACCTCGGCATGGGCTCGGTGCAGGACCTCGTGCGCGAGGTGACGGCGATGCAGATGGAAGCCGCCAAGTACGCCAATCCGCTGACGCAGTTGCCGGGCAACGTGCCGATCAACCAGCATATCGACAACCTGCTGCTGGCGCGCACGCCCTGCTGCATCGCCTATTGCGATCTCGATCACTTCAAGCCGTTCAACGACGTATACGGCTACGCCAAGGGCGACGAGGTGATCCAGCTCACGGCGCGCGCGCTGACGGGCGTCTGCGACGGCGAACGCGATTTCGTCGGCCACATCGGCGGCGACGACTTCGTCATGGTGTTGCGCAGCGACGATTGGGAAGCGCGCTGCAACGCGGCGCTGGAAAGGTTCGGCGGCGACATCCTGTCCTTCTTCAGCCACGACGACATCGAGCGCGGCGGCTACATCACGGAGAACCGCAAGGGCGAGATGGAATTCCACCGGCTGACCTCGCTGTCGATCGGCGCGGTCGAAGCGCCGCCGGGCATGTTCCAGAACCACCTGCAGGTCTCCAAGGTGGCGGCGGAAGTGAAGAAGCGCGCCAAGGCCATTCCCGGCAACAGCCTGTTCGTCAACCAGCGCGTCTATCCGAGCGAGGCGCCCGGCAAGCTGGAGGCGGAGCCGGCCGAGCCGGCCTAGCGGCGCCCGAGGCGTCGCGCGCGCTGCAGGGCCAGAAGCTCCAGGACACCCCAGAGCAGCGTGCTGCCGATGGCGAGGGCGGGATGGAAAATGAAGCGCCGGATGGCGAGCATTTCAGAAATCGTCCAACAGCCAGAGAATGACGAAACCGTCGAAGAGCTTGTCGATGATGGCCTGGACATCGATCATCTCGAACATCGCGTGCAGCGCTTCGGTGCCGGTGTGCATGGACGGACCATAACAAGCCTGCGTTAAGGATTCATTTCAAGCCCGCAACGATTGCGAGACGCGGGCGTCACGGCCGGAGGTATGCTTGCGCTTCGAATTTTCCGGCTGCGTCGAGATGTCGTCCTCCGATTTCCCCATCCTTGCCGAACTCGAGGAACTGATCGCCGAAGGCGGCGGGGAGCTGGACGTGCGCGTCGTGTGCCAGGTCGCCACGGCCGGCCGGCATTTCCCCGTCTATGCGATCGCCCTCGGCAATCCCGATCCGGGCGTGCCGGCCATCGGCATCTTCGGCGGCTTTCACGGCCTCGAGCGCATCGGCAGCGAAGTCGTGCTCGCCTACCTGCGCAGCCTGATCATGCGCCTGCGCTGGGACGCCACGCTGCATCGGCAGCTCGAAGCGATGCGCATGGTGTTCATGCCGCTCGTCAATCCCGGCGGCATGTGGCGCGGCACGCGCGCCAACCCGGCCGGCGTCGACCTGATGCGCAACGCGCCGCTCGACTGCCGCGAAGGCGTGCCCTTCCTGATCGGCGGGCAGCGCATCAGCGCCCGCCTGCCGTGGTATCGCGGCGCGCCCGGCATGCCGATGGAAGGCGAGAACCGGGCGGTGTGCGAGGTGGTCGCCGCCGATCTGCTGACGCGCGAGTTCAGCGTCGCCGTCGACTGCCATTCCGGCTTCGGCATTCACGATCGCATCTGGTTTCCCTACGCGCATACCGCGCTGCCGATCGAGCACCTGGCCGAAATGCACGCGCTGAAGGACATCTACGACCAGACCTATCGCAGCCACAACTACCTGTTCGAGCCGCAAAGCCGCCAGTACCGCGCGCACGGCGACATCTGGGATCATCTGTATCGCCGCGCGCTGGACAGGCGCGGCGCCGTGTTCCTGCCGCTGACGCTGGAAATGGGATCGTGGCTGTGGGTCAAGAAGAATCCGCGTCAATTGTTCTCGCGTCACGGCATCTTCAATCCGCTGATCGAGCACCGCCAGCAGCGCGTGCTGCGGCGGCATCTGGCGTGGCTGGATTTCCTGGCGCGCGCGGCGAGCGGCTACCGGCACTGGCTGCCGGTCGAGGCCGAGCGCGCACGGCATCGCGAACTGGCGATGGCGCGCTGGTATCGGGGCAGCCGGCCGTGGTGAGCACCTGGGTGCTGCTGCGCGGCCTGACGCGCGAGAGCCGCCACTGGGGCGGCTTTCCCGAGATCCTGCGCGGCGAGATCGGCGACGCGCAGATCGTCGCGCCCGACCTGCCGGGGAACGGCCGGCTCAACCGGCTGCGCAGCCCATCGCGCATCGGCGACATGATGGAGTGCTGCCGCGCCGACTTGACGGCGCGCGGGTTGCGCCCGCCGTACCATCTGCTGGCGCTGTCGCTGGGCGGCATGGCGGCGGCCGCCTGGATGCGCGCGCATCCGGAGGAGTTGCGCGGCGCCGTGCTGATCAACAGCAGCCTGCGGCCGTTCAGCGCGTTCCACGAGCGCCTGCGGCCGGGCAGCTACGGCGCGCTGCTGCGGCTCGTCGGTGCCGACAGCGCCGGGCGGGAGCGCATCATCCTGCGCCTGACGAGCCGCGGCGACCGAAGCGACGTGCTGCCGGCATGGATCGCGTTTCGCCGGGAGCGGCCCGTGTCGTCCGCGAACGCCCTGCGCCAGCTGCTCGCGGCGGCGCGCTACCGCGCTTCGCCGCGGCGGCCCGAAGTGCCGCTCCTCGTGCTCGCGAGCGACCGGGACGCCCTCGTCGATCCGCGCTGCTCGAGGCGGATCGCCGCGCAATGGCAGGCCCGCATCGCGGTCCATCCGTCGGCCGGACACGACCTGCCCTTGGACGACCCGGCATGGGTCGCGAGGGAAGTGCGCGCGTGGCTGGAGGACAGCGGGCGTCCGGCTTGATCGCCGTCAGCGGGCGGCGAGGCGCGCCCAGATCTGGTACGTCGTTCCTTCGTTGACGAAGGAGGTGAGCGGGCTGAAGGTGCCGTGCCGGAGCGTGCACTGGATGACCAGGGTCTCGAGGCGCTGCGCCAGGAACGTGGCGCTGCGCAGCACGGAGGCGCCGTCTTCGCTCTGCGTGATGTTGAGCGATACGCGCGCATCTTCCTCGTGGATGCGCCGCGCCAGCGGCTCGATCAGCAGGCGCAGGCCGTTGCGGTTGTAGGCGGCGACGGTGCTGGCGAGTCCGCCGGACACCGTCTGCTCCGCGATGCGTTTGCAGTTCCTGCTGTCGCAGGCGACGATGAGCAGATCGTACGACGAGGTGCTTGCGGCAGCCGGTGCCGCGAGGCCGGCGCATAGTGCAAGGAGGGCGATGCGTCTGTGGGTCATGATCGTTCCCTTTCCTGTCGGGGCGGAGGTGAGTGAACGAGCATATGACACCGCGTTCCGATTGCAAGCGGATGTCATCGCGCCGAGCGCCGATCGGCTTGCCATCCGCGCCGGATCAAGACGTTGCGGCCGCTTTTGCAAGCAGACTGTGCCGCGGACACGAAAAATTCACGTCGCGGCGGGTTTTGGCGCGACGGCGCGCGGCGGATTTCCCGCTGCCGCAACGCTCAGCGGCGCTGGCACGGCATCGCGGCGCCTTCGGCCGAAAGTCCGATGGATGCATAAGGCCCTTGGGAATGCCGGTTCGATCGACGCGCCGCGTCACTCGGCCGTATCGCCACGATACAAGGAGGGGAATTTCACCTTCAGCGCCTGCAGTTTCGGCAGGTCGTTGATGACGACGTAGAGATTGTCGGGGTGGCGCGCGACGAAGTGCTGGTGGTAGTACTCGGCGGGATAGAAGGCGGCGAGCCGGTCGAGGCGCGTGACGATCAGAGCGGCAAAGCGCCGGCTGCGTTCCAGTTCCGCGAGGTAGGCCGCGGCGATGCGGCGCTGCTGCTCGTCGGCGTAGAAGACTTCCGAGCGGTACTGCGTTCCCACGTCCGGCCCCTGGCGGTCGAGTTCGGTCGGGTCGTGCGCCACCGAGAAGAAGATCTTCAGCAGCGTGCCGTAGGAAATCTTCGATGGATCGAAGATCACCTTCACCGATTCGGCGTGCCCGGTATCGCCGCGGCTGACGTCGACGTAGTCGGCCTGGTCGGCGCGCCCGCCGCTGTAGCCCGATATTGCGGAGGTGACGCCGCGCACGTGTTCGAAGACCGCCTGCACGCCCCAGAAGCAGCCGCCGGAGAAGACGGCGACCTGTTTTCCCGGCGACGTTGCCAGCGGCGCATCGACGGCGGGTTCGGGCAGGCCGGCGGGCGTTCCGGCGGCGGCAGTCGAGGCGGCGAACATCAAGGCGATCGCGGCGAGAAGATAGGCCAGGCGCCTGCAGCCGCGGCGCGAGGGTCTCCTGCTCATGTGCGCAGCGCCGGCAATGCCTGGCCGCGCGGAACGAACAGCAGCGCCAGCCCGTTGTTGCAGTAGCGCAGGTGGGTGGGCGCCGGCCCGTCGTCGAACACATGGCCCTGATGGCCGCCGCAGCGCACGCAGTGGTACTCGGTGCGCGCCATCGGCAGGCGGTGGTCGACCTTGGTGGCGACGGCGCTCGGCAGGACGTCCCAGAAGCTCGGCCACCCGGTTCCGCTGTCGAACTTGCGGGCCGAAGCGAAGAGCGGCAGGAAGCACGCGGCGCAGACGAAAGTGCCGTCACCCTTCTCGGCATCGAGCGGGCTGCTGAACGGCCGCTCCGTGTCTTCCTCGAAGAGCACGCGATAGCGGTCGGCCGGGAGCAGCACCTTCCACTGCGCGTGCGACTTGATCAGCGGCATGGCCGCGGCCGACGCGCGCGGCAGCCCGGCCGCGACGATCAGCCCCGGAATGAAAAGCGCGAATTGGCGTCGGTTCATCTCGCTCCTCCGTTCGCTTCGTATGACTCGCCTTCACCGCCTTGGTTCTGCGGGCTTTCGCGCGCGGCAAGGCTTCATCTGTCCGCAATCGGCGCGGCACGGCGGTGTAACGCAAGGCTGCCACCATCGCGGCATCCGATGGCAAGGCGAGAGCGTGCATGTCGAACGGCGAGGCCGGGACGAGGGCGAGCGCAGCGGCAGCGCGGCGAAGCGCGACCATGAACGCCGCATGGCGCCGCCTTCTCTGGCTGGCGCCGCTGCTGCTCTGGGCGAACGACGTCTGGGCGTGGGGTCTCTATACCCACGTCTATTTCGCCCAGGCGCTGCTGTGGCTGGTGCCGCTCGCCGATGCGAAGGCGCGCTCGGCGATGCGCCGCCTGCCGCGCCTGGTGCTGGCCGGCGCCTGCCTGCCCGATCTGGCGCTGACCGACTTCCGCGCCAAGGCGCCGGTCTTCGAGGCATCCCACGATTGGGAGACTGCGGCCCGGCTGCTGGCGACGGCCTCGAGCGACGAGGAACGCGCGCTGTCGCTCGGTTTCGCCTGCCACATGCTGACCGACATCTTCGCGCACAACCATTTTGTGCCGGCGCACGAACTCGTCTGGTTCGACGCGCATGCCGTCACGCACGCGGCGTGCGAATGGGCGATGGATCATCACGTTCGCGCGGAAATCTACGCGCGTCCGGCCGACTTGCTGGAAACCGAGCGCGCAGTGCTGGCACGCTACGTCGCTTCCGCCTTCGACTGCAGCGAAGCGCAGGCAGCGGATTCGCTCGCCACGCTCGGCGGCGCCGAACGCCTGCTGCGGCGCAGCGGCCTGCCGGCCTTGGCCTGGCATGCGGGCAAGGCCGGCGATCGCCGCATGCGCCGGCGCTTCGTCCATTACCTTTCCCACACGACGCGGCATCTGCGGCAGATGGATCGCCTGCTGGCGGGGGAACGTCCGCGCTGGGTCGCGAATCCCTGCCGCCACGCGGCGCGCGCAGCGCTGGCCGAAGTGCCCGAGCGCCTGCTACGGGCGCGGCTGCCGATGCCGGCGGACGTCTTCGCCTAGGAAGGGCTGCGGCCGAAGGTGAGTCAGCATTGCCGGCCTCCGTTGTCGGACGTATGAATCCTTCTATCGCATCGCCTTTAGGCTCGAATGACAGGGAGGTTGCAGAGGCGGGCGAGCCTCGTGCGGCGAGGATGCGATGCTCGGGGACGTCGGCCGAACTGCGCCCGGCTACGGCTGTTGCTTCTGCTTCTTGGCGTGGCGGGCTTCGCGCGCCGAGATCTCGGCCCATCTCTCCCGCCATTCCTGAAGCTGCTCATCCTCGAGTTCGAGCTGTATGGCGACGGCTTCCACAGGATCGAGCTTCCTGTACTCGATGCGTCGTTCCAGCCTGCCCCGCATTCTGGAGAGCACCAACTCGGCGTCCTCATGCGACAGCGCCTTGGCTTTCTCCAGATACTCCGGTGTCGCCTTCCTTTTCACCTTGCCTCCTTCGCATAGACAAAGACTAGCTGTCAGCGTGTGGATGCCCGAAAACCGGCATGAAGATTCCCACGCTCCCGAATAGTTCTCCAAGGATAGTGGCCGTTACGATGATTCTCGGAATTTCTGTATCTTCAGACCAAGCGTCGGGAAACCGACGACGGTCTCGGACACAAGACAATAGGACCCGTTTGTTACAGGGGCATTTACATGGCGGGCGCGTCAAGCGGTTCTTGGGCGTTTTCGGGCGGCTGCTCAGATCAGCAGCGCCACCTGCGCCGCCGCGGCGCCGAGCAGCGCGCCGGCGAGCACGTCGCTCGGGTAGTGGAGTCCGAGCACCGGCCGTGAGACGGCCACCAGGAAGGTGAAGGGATAGACGAGCGGAGCCAACTGCGGGAAGGCGGACGCGGCAACCAGGCTGAAGGCCACCGCGTGCAGCGTGTGGCCGGAGGGGAAGCTGAAGCGATCGAGGGCGGGAGCGGCCGCGAAGATGGCGCTGTAGACCTGGTAGGGCCGGGGGCGCGAGGTCCGCGCCTTGAGCCACTTGTAGCCGGCCAGGCCCAGGAGCCCGGCGACCGCCATGCGCGCGACCGTGGGCCAGGCCGCCGGCCCGTAGGCGAGCGGCAGCACGGCCATCAGCGTGTACCAGAAGACGCCGTTGCCTAGGCGGCTGACGATCTTGAAGAACAGGCGCCAGAAGCGGAAGTGGCTGACGCGATTGAAGCGCAGGCAGAGGGCGAGGTCGATCTCGTTAATCCAGCGCGGCGACAACATCGACTTTTGCATGGTGCCTCCTCTGGTGCGTGGCAATGCATTCGCGCAGCCCGTCGGCGAAACTGTCGTGGATGCGCTCCCAATCGAGATGGCGCACCGAAGGCGCGGCGAGCGCGCGGGTCAGCGCCAGTTGCTGCGGATGCGTGGCCAGCGACACGGCGGCCGCGATGAAGCCCGCGGCGTCGCCGGGTGCGGCGAGCCGGCCGTTGCAGCCGTCTTCGATCAGATCGGCTGCGGCGGCGCAGGCGTAGGCGACGACGCCGAGCCCGCTTGCCAGCGCTTCGGCGGTGACGTTGCCGAACGTTTCGGTCAGGCTCGGGAACAGGAACAGGTCGGCCGAGGCGTAATGCGCGGCGAGGTCGATGCCGCGGCGCATGCCGGCGAAGAGGTGCTGCGGGTGCCGCGCCGCGAGCGTCTTCATCGCCGGGCCGTCGCCGACGAAGACGAGGCGGGCGTCGTCGCGCTGCTTGCGGATCGCTTCGAACGCGGCCAGCACCAGGCCGAGGTTCTTTTCCGCGGCGAGGCGCCCGATGTAGGCGACGACGAGATCGTCGCGACCGGCGCCCCAGCTGGCGCGCAGCGCATCGGAGCGCCGCGCGGGATTGAACAGCCGCATGTCGACGCCGCGCGAGAGGACGCCGACGTTGCGATAGCCCTCGCCGGTCAATTCGTGCGCCAGCCTGTGCGTCGGCACCAGGGTGAGATCGGTGCGGTTGTGCATGCGGCGCAGGTAGCGCGTGATCGCGCCCTTGAGCCAGCCCAGCCGATAGTGGCGGCTGTAGGCGTGGAAGTTCGTGTGGAAGCCGGAACTGACGGGCAGCTGCAACGCGCGGGCGGCCTGCACCGCCGACCAGCCGAGCGGCCCTTCGGTCGCCACGTGCACGATGTCCGGCCGCGCGCGCCGCCAGGCGCCGCGCAGCCTCTGTCCGGCGGGCAGGCCGAAACGCAGGCCGCCATAGCCGGGGATGGGCAGGCCGGGAACGACGGTTTCCTCGATGCTGGCGGCAAGAGCGGAGGCCGCGGCCGGCTGGCGCGGCCGCACCAGCTCGACCGCGTGGCCGCGGCACAGAAGTCCGTCGACCAGGCGCCCCAGCGTCATGGCGACGCCGTTGACCTCGGGCGGAAAGGTTTCCGTGACGAGCGCCACGCGCAGCCGGCCATCGGCTGCGCGGACGCTCGCGGGAGGCGGGTTATTCGACAAAGTGCTTGCGGTAGCGCGTGCTGAGGTTGCTCATCGGCAACAGCAGCAGCAAGTCGGCGCTGTTGAAGTCCGGATCCCAGGCCGGCTCGCCGCAGATCCAGGCGCCGGCGCGCAGGTAGCCCTTGAGCAGCGGCGGCACCGTGGCCGGCGTGCCGTCGGCCAGCGCCTCGAAAGGCAGCGGGCAGCGCGGCGCGACCTGGTATTCGGCCGGCGCCATGTGCTTCTCGGCGAGTTGGACGAACAGGTTGGCGGCGTTGTGGCCGCCGTCGGCCATGCCGATCGAGGCGCAGCCGACCAGGTAGCCGTAGTCGTTGGCCGTCATGTACTCGGCGAGCTTCGCCCACAGCAGGGCGATCACGGC
>DAIDAU010000303.1 GCA_027310465.1 Rhodocyclaceae bacterium | reverse complement strand
GATGGTATTCGTTGGTGAGGCCGTTGATGACCGGCACGCGCGAATGCGCGGCGAAGCGCTCGATGATCTCCTGCTCGAAGGTGCGGATCATCACGATGTCGCTCATGCGCGAGATCACCTGCGCCGCGTCCTCGACCGGCTCGCCGCGGCCGAGCTGCGAGTCGCGCGTGTTGAGGTAGATCGCGGCGCCGCCGAGCTGCTGCATGCCGGCCTCGAACGACAGCCGCGTGCGCGTGCTGGCCTTCTCGAAGATCATCACCAGCGTGCGATCCTGCAGCGGCCAGTAGCGCTGGTAGGCCTTGAACTGCTGCTTGATCCGGCGCGTGCGGTCGAACACGTAATAAAGCTCGTCGCGCGTGAAATCCTTGAACTGCAAGAAGTGCTTGATGGCCGCCATGTCAGGCTCCGAGGAATCTCTTCACCAGCGGCGCCAGCGTGTCGACGATCTGCGCCGCTTCGGCGTCGGACAGCACGAGCGGCGGCAGCAAACGGATGACCTTCTCCGCCGTGACGTTGATCAGCAGGTTCTCGTCCAGCGCAAGATTGACGAGATCGCCGCACGGACGGTCGAGCTCGATGCCGATCATCAGGCCGTCGCCGCGGATGTCGACGAC
The DNA here is from genome assembly GCA_027310465.1 of Rhodocyclaceae bacterium. Taxonomy (GTDB): domain Bacteria; phylum Pseudomonadota; class Gammaproteobacteria; order Burkholderiales; family Rhodocyclaceae; genus Nitricoxidireducens. The sequence goes on along the minus strand of DAIDAU010000303.1, from coordinate 2,903 downwards.
GCCCGCGACGCCGTCGAGCTTCTCCTGGAAGCCGGCGCGCATCGTCGCGCCCAGGCGCGCGGCGCGGTCCATCAGGCCGTCGGCGATGATGACGTCCAGCGTCGTCAGCGCCGCCATGCACGCGAACGGATTGCCGCCGAAGGTCGAGCCGTGCTTGCCCGGCTGGAACACGCCGACGGCCTTGCCGGCGGCGATGCAGGCGCCGATCGGCACGCCCGAGCCGAGTCCCTTGGCCAGCGTCATGACGTCCGGCTTGATCCCGGCATGCTGGTGCGCGAACCACTCGCCGGTGCGGCCGATGCCGCACTGGACTTCGTCCACCATGAACAGCCAGCCCTTGTCGTCGCAAACGCGACGCAGCGCGCGGATGTAGTCCTGATGCGCGATGTTGACGCCGCCCTCGCCCTGGATCGGCTCGAACAGCACGGCGACGACGTTCGGATTGTTGGCCGCCACCTGCTCGACCGCCGGCAGGTCGTCGAAGGGCACGCGCACGAAGCCCGACACCAGCGGCTCGAAGCCGGCCTGCACCTTGCGGTTGCCGGTGGCCGACAGCGTCGCCATGGTGCGGCCGTGAAATGCCTTCTCCATGACGATGATGACCGGGTTCTCGATATCCTTCTGATGGCCGTAGAGGCGCGCCAGCTTGATCGCGGCCTCGTTCGCCTCGCAGCCGGAATTGCAGAAGAACACCTCGTCCATGTGCGAGAGCGCGGCCAGCTTGTCGGCCAGCAGTTCCTGCTCGCGGATGCGGTAGATGTTCGACGTGTGGATCAGGCGGCCGGCCTGCTCGGACAGCGCGCGCACCAGGCGCGGATGATTGTGGCCGAGCGTGTTCACGGCGATGCCGGCGAGCGCGTCGAGATAGCGACGCCCCTGCTCGTCGAATACGTGGCAACCTTGTCCGTGCGTAAACGCCAGCGGCAGACGCACATAGGTATTCATCACGTGAGACATGAGATACTTGCTCCGCATTAAAAAGAACACGGCGGACCCGCCATGCGGCCGCCGTGCTCGTGAGACGGCGTATCTTAAGTTAAAGCGTCCTGTATAGGAAGCCCCGGCCGTGCGTATCGTGATCTTCAACCAGAAGGGCGGCGTCGGCAAGACAACGACGGCAATCAACCTTGCGGCTGCGCTGGCGCGCAAGGAACAGCCGGTATTGCTTGTCGATCTCGATCCCCAGGCGCACCTTTCGGCCATACACGGCAACGCGCTGGGCGAGGTCGCCGACAGCATCTTCGCCTTCTATCAGGACAACCGGCCGCTGCCGCAGCTGGAAATCGACTGGCCCGGCATCGGCCGCCTGATTCCGGCGCACACCGAGTTGATCAAGGTCGATTCGCTGTTCGGCAAGGGACCGAACATCCTCAACAAGCTGAACCGGGGGCTGACGGAGTGCGAGAACGGCCGCGCCGTGATCGTCGACTGCTGCCCCTTCCTCGGCGTGCTGTCGCTCAACGCCGTGTTCGCCGCCGATCGCCTGCTGGTGCCGATTTCCTCGGACTACCTGTCGCTGCGCGGCGCGCTGCAGATCGAGCGAACGCTGAAGGCGATCGAACCGGTGGTGAAGAAGCGGGTGGAACGCCGCTATCTGCTGACGCGCTTCGATAGGCGGCGGAACATGAGTTTCGAGGTGCTCTCGCAGCTACGCGAGCATTTCGGAAACGACGTCTGCGAAACCACGATTTCGGAGAACGTCTCCGTGGCGGAGGCGCCGGCGCTGAATCGCGACATCTTCTCGCACGATGCCGACAGCCGCGGCGCGAAGGACTACGAAAGCCTGCGCGACGAACTGGCCGCCGCGGGTTTCTTCAGCGCGTAGCGATCAGGCGGGCGACGTCTTCGAAAGTCGCCGACGGGCTGCGCATCACGCCGCCGAAGAGCGGCATGCATTCGATGATTTCGCACTCGTGGTACATCTGCCGCAACTTGCGCTCGGCATCGCTGCCGTCACGGCCGTAGATCTGAAGATTCTCGACCGTCAAGCCGTCACGGGTGCGGATGCGAAACCCGTATTTCGTCATAACCGGGGCCTGCATAGGAATTCCCCTCGTTGTCAACAATCCGACGACACTATATCGAGTAAATTCTTACAGATCAAGCTAGCGTATTCATATCGCTGGATTTTTGATCGATGGCCTTTGCCTTTAGTACAGGGAAAGCCATTCACCCGGAAGGGACCCTACAAATGAGATCGCCCGCCGGCTTTGCAGCCGGCGGGCGATGGAACGCGGTACTAACGGATCAGAGCGGGATCAGAGCGCCTTGATGGCGGCCGACAGGCGGCTCTTCTGGCGAGCGGCCTTGTTCTTGTGGATGATCTTCTTGTCGGCGATCGAATCGATGATGCCTTGCGATTCCTTGAAGACGGCCTGGGCGGCGGCCTTGTCGCCGGCATCGACGGCCTTTTGCACCTTCTTGATCGCGGTGCGCAGGGTCGAGCGCAGGCTCATGTTGTGGGCGCGCTGCTTGGTCGCTTGACGGGCGCGCTTGCGGGCTTGTGCGGAATTGGCCATGAAATGGAATCCGGGTGGGTGTGTTCGAGAAAGCGGCGGATTATAGGGGTTTCCTTTTTCCAATGCAAGGCGCCCCGAGCCGGTAGCATGCGGGCATGAATCTCCTCAGAGCGCTGGCCACCGTCAGCAGCATGACGCTGCTGTCGCGCATCCTCGGCTTCGTCCGCGACTTCGTTATCGCCCGCGCCTTCGGCGCCGGCTTCGCCACCGACGCCTTCTTCGTCGCCTTCCGCCTGCCGAACCTGCTGCGGCGCATGTTCGCCGAGGGCGCGTTCTCGCAGGCTTTCGTGCCGCTGCTGGCCGAATACCGCAGCCGCCGTGGCGAAGCCGACACCAAGCAGCTCGTCGACCATGTCGCCACCACGCTGTTCCGCGTCGTCATGC
>DAIDAU010000295.1 GCA_027310465.1 Rhodocyclaceae bacterium | reverse complement strand
CAGCGACATCTGCGGCGCCGCTTCGGCGACCGCGGCAAGCCTCACCACGGCTTGCTGCGTCAGCGGCGGATAGCAGACGCCCCCGTCCCAGCAGCCCTGCGAGGTCGCCTGCAGCGTCACGCTGGCGGCACCGCCCGCCTCGACCGGGATGGCGACCTTGAGATCGCCGCGGTAGGTTTCGATCTTGCCGAAGAACTGGTCGTCCTTGATCTTGCCGGCCGGGAACTTCGGCGTGCCGAGCTTGACGCCAGCCGGCTCGGCCGCGAACTGGATCTTGTCGCGGTACATGTAGTAGCCGTCGGCGATCTGCCAGTGCGCCTCGATGGTCTTGTCGTTTACGGCGCGTGCCGAGAACTGGTAGGCCTGCTCGGGCTGGAGCGGTTCCTGCGCGGCGTGCGCGACGCCGGCGGCCAGCGACAGCAGCGCGGCGAAAAGAGTGCGGATCAGCATGAAATGGTCTTGTCGGCGGCCGTTTCGGCCGCCACCCAGGCAAGGTAATCGGGCAAGCCGCGCGCCACGGGCAGCGCGACGATCTCGGGCAACTCGTAAGGATGCGCGGCGCGGATCGCCGCTTCGAGGTCGGCGTAGCGCGCGGCGGTGGTCTTGATCAGCAGCGGCACTTCTTCCGCGGCCTCGATCTTGCCCTGCCAGCGGTAAACGGAACGGCAGGGTGCCAGCACGTTGACGCAGGCGGCGACGCGCAGCTCGATCAGGCGCGCGGCGAGCGCCTGCGCCGACGCGGCATCGGGCAGCGTGGTGACGGCGACCAGGACTTCTTCCATGGGCCGGATTCTACCCGACCCCGCCGGCAGTCCCTGGAGACGCCGGCTTTTGGCGGTGCTTATCGCCGCATCGGCGAGCGGCGCCGCCGCCTAGAATCCGGCGATCGGAAGAACTCCGACCGGAGGCCGCTTGAGCGCCGTGAATCCTACCAACGAGCCGCTGGACGAGCGCGAGCGAGCCTTGCGCGCTGCGGCCGATTGGCAAGCCAAGGAGAAAGCTGAAGCCGAGCTGACTGCTGCGGCCCAGCGGCGCAGCCGCACGGATGCCGCGACGCTCGAGGCGACGCGCAAGCGCATCGAAGCCGAGGCGAACCTGCGCAAGCAGGCGATCATCCGCGCCGACGCCGATGCCGAAGCCGAGGGCGTCGCGCGCGAGCGCCTCGACGCCGCCCGCCGCTCCATCGAACAGCATCGCCTGCTCGAGGAAGCCGAGAACGAGGCGACGACGGTCGCCCGAATCCGCGCCAATACCGAACGCACGCTGGCGGCGCAGGAACAGGCGCGCGCCGAGGCCGACCGGGCGCGGGAATTGGCGGCGATGGCGCGCGTCCAGGCGGAGAACGAGGCCGCGCAGCAGGCCCGGCGCCATATCGAGGCCGAGGCGGCGGCGCGCGAGCAGGCGGAGGCGCGGATCGCGGCGGAACGCGCGGCCGAAGCCGCGGCGGCCGAGCATCGGGCCGTGGCCGAACGCTTGAGCGCGGAACGCCAGGCGCGGCGCCAGGCGGAAATCGAAGCGGCCCGCGCGAAGCGTTCGCGCTGGGCGTTGATGCTGGCGTCGATGCGCTATGCGTCGCCGTGGGCGGCGGCGGTGGCGCTGCTGGTCGGCGTCGGCGTCGGGCTGTGGCTGGCGGGGTCCGGTGTATCGCCGGGCGGCGAGTCGTTCGGCGACGGCGGGTCGGGCGTCGACGTTCGGCTGCGGCTGGAGCAGAGGCTGCCCTCGGGCGGGTAGTCGGAACTGGGCGGCTCGGAGCTTGGAACGTCGTTCCGGTCTGGGATGCTGGGTTACGACAATAAGCGGCGCCGCGTCAGGACTAGGGCCGCTGCAAACGCTGCAATCGAAATTCCGAAGAGCACGACGATGTTGAGCGCCGCCGTTGCGGGGACGGTGCCCGACAGCAGGGGGCGGATCAACTGCACGGAATGCGACAGCGGCAGCAGGTGCGATGCGGCCTGGATGCCGGCGGACAGTTGCTCGATCGGGAAGAACACGCCGGACAGCAGCATCATCGGGGTGATCAGCAGCGTGAAGTAGTACATGAAGAAGTCGTACGACGGCGCCAGCGCGGTGATGATCAGGCCCATCGCCGAGAAGCACAGCCCGGTGAGGAAGATCGCCGGCAGCGCCCACAGCGCCAGCGGCGAATGCACGAAGCCGAGCGCCGCGATGACGACCAGGATCGCCGCACCCGACAGCGTCGCCTTCGCCGCCGCCCACAGCCACTCGCCGGCGACGACGTCGTCGAGCGACACCGGCGCGTTCATGATCGCCTCCCAGGTCTTCTGCACGTGCATGCGCGAGAAGCCCGAGTAGAGCGTCTCGAAGGACGCCGCGTTCATCGTCGACGAGCAGACGGTGCCGGCGGCGAGGAAGACGATGTAGGGCACGCCGCCGACGTGCGGCAGCAGGCCGCCGAGGCCGTAGCCGAGGCCGAACAGGTAGATCATCGGGTCGGCGAGGTTGCCGAGCACGGACGGGATCGCGAGCTTCTTCCAGACCAGGAAGTTGCGCTGCCAGACGGCGAGCGCGCGGCGCGAGAGTTGCGGTGCGAAGAAGATGCTCATCAGTCGCGCAACTCCCGTCCGGTCAACTTCAGGAACACGTCCTCGAGATTCGCCGGGCGGTGCAGCGTGCGCAATTGCGGCTTCCGTTCGAGGTGCGCGAGCAGCGGCGCCGCGTCGTCGACGTAGCAGAAGACGGTTTCGCCGGAGACTTCGTGGCGCTTGGCGAAGCGCCCGGCTTCGTCGCGCGCCCAGCCCGGCGCGTCTTCGCCATAGACCTCGACGACCTGCGGCTCGATCTGCCCCGCGATCAGTTCGCGCGGCGAGCCCTGGGCGATGATGCGTCCCTCGTCCATGATGGCGATGCGATGGCAGAGGCGCTCGGCCTCGTCCATGAAGTGGGTCGTCAGCAGGATGGTCTTGCCTTCGCCGAGCAGCTGCTTGAGCCGCTCCCAGATCAGGTGGCGCGCCTGCGGATCGAGGCCGGTGGTCGGCTCGTCGAGCATCAGCAGGTCGGGGTCGTTGACCAGCGCGCGCGCCAGCGTGAGCCGCCGCTTCATGCCGCCCGAGAGCACGCGGATGCTGGTGTCCGCCTTGCCCGCCAGGCCGGCGAATTCGAGCAGGCGCGGAATGCGCGCGCGGATCGCGGCGTCGGAGAGGCTGAAGTAGCGGCCGTAGACGTGCAGGTTCTCGGCGCAGTTGAAATCGGGATCGAGGTTGTCGAATTGCGGCACCACGCCGACGCGCTCGCGCGCCTGGCGCGCCCGCGCGGGCACCGGCTCGTCGTTGAGGGTGATGCTGCCCGCGCCGGGGGGCGTGAGGCCGAGACAGCAGCGCAGCGTGGTGGTCTTGCCGGCGCCGTTGGGACCGAGCAGGCCGAAGCACTCGCCCGGCGCAAGCTTGAACGAAACGCCCGCGACGACCTCGCGGCCCGCGTAGGACTTGCGCAGCGAGTCGACCGCGAGCGGGCTGGTCAGGGCTTCCACGTCGCCTCGATGATGCGCCGGATGATGTGCAGCTTGCGGTGGAAGAAATGGTCCGCGCCGGGGATCAGGTTGATCGAGAGCTCGAGCGGCTCGGCCCACTTCAGCACGTTGGCCAGCGGCACCGTCTCGTCCTCCGAGCCGTGGATCACGATGGTGTCCGGCGTGACCGCTTCGGTGTCGTACTGGCGATCGCCGCTGATGTAGCCCGCCGCCGTGCCCACCAGCACCAGGCGCTTCGCCGGCGTTCCGGCTTCCGCGAGCTTCTTCGCCAGCCGCGTGGTGACGTAGGCGCCGAAGGAGAAGCCCGCGAGATAGACGGGCAGTTGCGCCCCAAAGCGCGCGCGGCCGTAGGCGAGGACAGCGGCGAGGTCTTCCGTCTCGAGCCCGCCGGCGTCGAACTCGCCTTCGCTGGCGCCGACGCCGCGGAAGTTCGGCCGCAGCGTCGCGCAGCCGAGGTCGCGCATCGCGCGCGCCAGCGTCGTCACCACCTTGTTCTCGGCAGTGCCGCCGAACAGCGGATGCGGATGCGCGATCAGCGCGATGCCGATGGGGCTGTCGTGCGGCTCGACGAAGGTCTCGATCCTGCCGGTGGCGCCGTCGAGCAGCAGCCTTTCGTGACGGCTCATATCTTCAGGCGTTCGACGATCTCGCCCTTGACGAGGTGGCGGTCGACGATCTCGTCGATGTCCTCCTCGTCGACGTAGGTGTACCAGGTGCCCTCGGGATAGATGACGATCACCGGGCCGTTGTCGCAGCGCTCCATGCAGCCCGCGGAGTTGATGCGCACTAGGCCCGGCTTGTTGAGGCCGAGCGCCTTGACGCGGTCCTTGGCATAGGTGCGCAGCTTGTCGGCGCCATGCGCATTGCAGCAGGTTTCGCCCTCGGCGCGCTGGTTGGTGCAGAAGAAGACGTGGTACTTGTAGAAGTTCATGGACTTGCTCGCTGTGGCCAAAACGTGATTATCCCGCGAACTGTGGGTTTCCGACCCGCCGAGGGCGACGGGTGGTCGTCGCCGCTCCGTGTCCCCCGGCGCAGAAAATCAAGAGGCCTGCGCCTCCTCCTCTACCTACGCGTCGACGACCACCCATCACCCTCGGCTCGACGCCCTGCCAATCTGGATGTATCAGGCCGGCACTATGGTTCCACGCCGGGCCGAGCGCGCGCCGTCTGGTAAAGCGCTTTAACCCCCGCGCTTCAAAGTCGGATACTTCACCGCATTCTTCGCAATCTTGTCCCGCGCCGCCGCGATCAGGTCGATGTCCAGCACGTCGGCAAGCTCGACGAGATAGATCAGCGTATCCGCTACCTCGTCGCGGATCGCCGCCAGCTTTTCCGGCGACGGCTTTATGCTCTCCTCCGGCGTCGCCCATTGGAAGTGCTCGACCAGTTCGGCAGCCTCGACGATCATCGCCATCGCGAGATTCTTCGGCGTGTGGAAGGGCTTCCAGTCGCGGGCGGCGGCGAAGTCGCGCAGGGCGTCGCGCAGGGTGGCGAGGTCGGTGATGGCTTGGGTCATTGGCTTGATCTTCCGGTGCGCAGCATCATGAGCCACGGCAAGGCGAGGAATGGCCACAGCGACGAGACCAGCTTCGTCAGGCCGTGGAAATTGAGGGACTGGCCCGGATTCCAGGTCTGCCAGGTGTTGGCGAGGTAGGGATTGTCGGGCGCGAGATTGACGAGGACCGTGGCGATCAGCAGCGCCAGCGCGGCCAGCGCCTGCTGCAGCGGCGCCGACATCAGCGAGGCGATCAGCCACAGCACGACGCCCATGATCAGTCCGAACGCCGCCCCGTAGGTCGCCCAGGCGAAGCCGTGGTTCGCGCCGAGGCTCAAGGCCAGCACGAAGCTCTTCACGGCGAGCGCCGCGGCGATGATGCCGATGACCGGCGCGCGCAGTGGAACGCGGCCCAGCCGCGTCGCCATCAGGGCGACGGCGAGCGTATGGCCGCAGACGATGGCGGCCTCGATCTGCGCGAAGCGCTCGGCGGAATAGTCGAGGGTGGCCGGCAGGTCGAACAGCTCGCGCAGGTCGCCGTTGCCGAACAGCAGGGTTTCGGGCGTGAGCTGCGTCATCAGCCAGAGGCCGAGCACCAGCAGGCCGGCGTCGCCCATGGGGCCGTGGAGGAAGGCCCGCACGCGCAACGCGTGGAGGCGGCCGCCGTCGAGCAGCTGGTGTCCCCAACGCGCGCCGGCGAGCGCGCCGAGCAGCGTGCCGAGCGTATTGCAGCCGAGGTCGACGTTCGAAGGCACGCGGCTGGGCAGGTAGTTCTGCAGCGTCTCCATCGCGAAGCTCAGCGCCGCGCCGCACAGCGTCGCCAGCAGCACCGCGCCGATGCGGCCGAGCCGCGGCTGGGTGACGGGCACCCAGAGGAAGCCGAGCGGCACATAGGCGACGACGTTCACGAAGAGATCGAAGGCCGTCCAATGACGCGGCCATGCGGCGGTGAGGAAGCCGAAAGGATCGGCGCCCGAATCGCGCCAGCCCGAGAACGGATGCAGGCTGGCGTAGATCGCCAGCAGGGTGTAGACCGCGGCGAGGTAGCGGCTGAGGTGGGAAGGCGCCGGCCGCAAGGCGCTTGGGCTCAGGCGCCGCGCGGCGCCGCGAGCCGCTCGCGCAGCCGCCGCAGCACTTCCGCCGGCGCCAGGCGGGCGGGGTCGCAG
>DAIDAU010000280.1 GCA_027310465.1 Rhodocyclaceae bacterium | reverse complement strand
CCTCATCGTCGCTGCATCCGGTCATCTGGATCGCCGGCATCGCCGTCACCCTCTTTTCCCTCGTCGGCATCGCCTCGCTGGCGGGATGGCTGCCGACGAAATCGGCGACGCCCGCCGATCCGCCGCAAGCCGTCGCGACGGCTCCGGCCCCCGCCGCGGCGCCGAGCGCGCCCGCCGCAGCAGCCCCTGCGGCGGCCGCGACGCCCGAGACTGCGCCGCCCCCGGTCGCGAGCGCGCAGCCCGCGCCGGCTCCGGCCGCCCATCACAAGAGCGCCGCCGGGCACAAGGAGCGGACCCAGGTGGCGGCCCTGCCGCCCCCCGGCGCCGGCGTGCCGCCCGACTACGCTCCGCCCGCGACGGAGCCCGCCGCGCCCGTCTGCCGCAGCTGCGGCGTCGTTTCCGACATTCGCGAGGTCAAGCACGAAGGCCAGGGAACCGGCCTGGGTGCCGTGGGCGGCGGCGTCGTCGGCGGCCTCATCGGCAACAACGTCGGCCAGGGCAACGGCCGCACGCTGGCGACGATCGCCGGCATGGTCGGCGGCGGCCTGCTCGGCAACAAGATCGAGAAGACGCAGCGCGCGACGGTCAGCTACGAGGTCTCGGTGAAGATGGAAGACGGCACCAGCCAGCTCGTCAGCTACGAGAAGTCCCCGCCCTGGCGCGTCGGCGATCCCGTGAAGGTGGCCAACGGCACGCTGGTTGCCCGCTGAACCCGGCGGCGGGGCCTCCCCGGCCCCGCCGCGCAATGCTCGCGCAGCGAGCCATCCTGTGCGAGTATTCGCATCCGGAAGCGACAACAACAAACGGATGCGACGTCGATGAACAAGCGCTCGGTGGTATTCCTGCTCGCCGGCCTGCTGGCGCTGCCCGGTCTTGCGGCGGATCCGGCGAAGGCGCCGGCGAAATCGAAGGCGTCCGCCAAGGCCAAGGCGGCGCCGAGCAAGCCGGCATCGCCGGACGACCTGACGGCGCAGAGCGTCCGCCACGTCGCCGTCTGCCCGCCGCCGAAGATCGCGCCCTGCGTGATGAAGAAGCCGATCAGCAGCGGCTACCGCGTGCTGACCAGCGGCGTGGACGTCGCCGACGACGGCGCCAACTGGCTCGTCGATTTCGGCAAGGGCCCCAAGGAATCGCCGTTCCTGCTGCAGGTGCTCGACTCGGCCGGCAGCCTGCACGACGTCGAGATCACCTTCCGCAGCAAGCCCGGCATGCGCAAGACGCCGACGCTGCCGCAAGAGTAGACCGGGCCTGCCTCGCTCCCGCGCCGCCGCTCACGCGCGATCTTCGGGGCCGATGCCATCATCTCGACTAGCGCCCCGACTCCCAGCGCAGCGCCGCCGCGTCGTCCGATTCGCGCGCATCGACCCAGTGCGCGCCGGCCGCGGTCTCTTCCTTCTTCCAGAACGGCGCACGGGTCTTGAGGTAGTCCATGATGAACTCGCAGGCGGCGAAGGCATCGTGCCGATGCGACGACGAAACGCCGACGAAGACGATGCGTTCGCCAGGCAGCAGGCGTCCGACGCGATGGATCACGCGCACGCGGCGCAGCTGCCAGCGCTGCTCGGCCTGCGCGACGATGTCCGCCAGCGCCTTCTCGGTCATCGCCGGGTAGTGCTCGAGCGTCATGGCGCGGATATTCTCGCCGCGCACCAGGCCGACGAAGCTCGCCACGGCGCCGGCGCCGTCGTCGGCCGCGGAGAGCGCCGCGATCTCGGCGCCGCAATCGAAGTCGGCCTCCTGCACGGAGATGGCCATCTCAGCCTCCCGTCACCGGCGGAAAGAACGCCACTTCGTCTCCCGGCGCGACGCGCGCCTCGGCCCCGGCCATCGCCTGGTTGACCGCTGCGCGCAGGCTCTTCGACGTCGCGAAGACTTCCCAGGCGCCGCCGCGCGCCGCAAGATGCGCGCGCAGCGCGCCGACGGATGCGACGCCCGCCGGCAGTTCGAGCGATTCGCCCGCGGCGCCGAGCGCTTCGCGCAGGCTGGCAAAGTAGAGCAGCTTGATCATCGCGTTCAGTCCAGCAATTCCGAGAACGGCAGGAAGCGGATGGTAGCGCCTCTGGCGATGCGCTGTCCCGCCGGCACATCGACGAAACCGTCGCCCCAGACGGTCGAGGTCAACACGCCGGAGCTCTGGTTGGGAAACAGCTCGACGCGATCGCCGTCGGTGCGGCGCCCGCGCAGGAACTCGCGCCGCGCCGCGGGTCTCGTCCAATCGAAGTCCGCGACCAGCGCCAAGGCGCGCGGCGCCGGCACCGCCGCGCCCTGGCATTTGAAGATGAACGGCCGCACCAGCATCGAGAAGCTCACGAACACCGAGACCGGATTGCCGGGCAGGCCGATGAAGTCGGCGTTGCCCACGCGGCCGAAGGCGAGCGGCTTGCCGGGCTTCACGGCGATGTTCCAGATCGACAGTTCGCCTTCGGCCGTCACCGCGGGCTTGACGTGGTCCTCCTCGCCGACCGAGACGCCGCCGGTGGACAGCACGAGGTCGTGCAGCGCTCCCGCCTTGCGCAAGGCTTTGCGGGTGTCGTCCAACGTGTCGGGCACGTCGCCGAGATCCTCGACGCGGCAGCCGGCCTTCTCCAGCAAGGCGCAGAGCATGGCGCGGTTCGAATTGTAGATGCCGCCCGGCGGCAGCGGCTGGCCGGGGGGCGTCAATTCGCTGCCGGTGGCCATCACGCCGACCGAGAGGCGCCGGAACACCTTGAGTTCCGCCTTGCCGACCGAGGCCGCCATGCCGACCGCCTGCGGCGTTAGGCGCGTGCCGACGGGCAGGATCTCGGCGCCGGCGCGTATGTCCTCGCCGGCGCGGCGTATCCATTCGCCGGGTTCCGGGACGTGGTCGATGGCCACCTCGTCGCCGTCGCGCGCGCAGCGCTCCTGCATCACCACGGCGTCGGCGCCGGGCGGGATCGGCGCGCCGGTGAAAATGCGCGCCGCCGTGCCGGGCGCCAATTCGCGGCCGACGCTGCCGGCGGGGATGCGCTGCGACACGGGCAGCTTCGCGCCCGCCGCGGGCACGTCGGCGCAGCGCACCGCGTAGCCGTCCATCGACGAGTTGTCGAGCGGCGGCACGTCGATGCCCGAGACCACAGCTTCGGCGAGCACGCGCCCCGCCGCCTCGCGCAGCGCCACGCGGTCCTCGCCCTTCACGCGCCGCGCGGCGGCGAGCACTTTCGCCAGCGCTTCGTCGAAACTGATCGTCGGTTCACTCATAGTCCTGTCTGCCGAAGAATGAAGACCGCGATCGCGTCGTGATCGTCGAGATCGAGCACCGGCCGCGGGATGTCGAGCGCGACGTCGCTGGCCACCGCCACGACGTCCGGATTGTCGGGCCAGATGAACGGCTGGCCGTGCGCCGGACGATGCACTTCCAGCTTCGGTATCGGCGTGTACTTGAAGCCCTCCACCAGCACCAGATCGCAGGGCGACAGCCGCGCCAGCTGCTCTTCGAACGAAGGCTCCGGACGGCCGCGCAACTCGTGCATGATCGCCCAGCGCTGGTCGCACACCAGCATGACTTCCGTCGCGCCCGCCTCGCGGTGGCGGTACGAATCCTTGCCCGGCCGATCGACGTCGAAATGGTGGTGGGTGTGCTTGATCAGGGACACCGACAAGCCGCGCGCCGTGAAGCGCGGAATCAGCGCCTCGATCAGCGTCGTCTTGCCGGCGCCGGAATAGCCTGCAAATCCGAAGACTTTCATATTCCGTCCCGGCCCGACACCGCCAGCACCGGCGCGAAGCCGCCGCCCGGCGTGCGGAAGTTGGTGGTCTGGCCCTGCCACAGGCGTGCCGCGACGAGCTGGATATGCCCGGCATAGACGTAGTTGCGCAGGTCCACCTTGAGCTCCGTCAGTTCGCCCGCCACCTCGAGCCGCCGCGACGACGGCGGGACGAGGGCCTGCGCGATGTAGTCGCCGGCCAGCACCTCGGCGAAGACGCGCCGGGTGATCTTGTCGCCGCGATACGCCGCCTTGGAGCCGTAGCCGGCCGCCGGCTTGAAGAAGAGCCCCTTGCGCCGCGCCCACAGATCCTCGGCGCGATCGGCCGCCACCAGTTCGGTGCGCGGAATGCCGGCCGCCAGCAGTAAGCGCGTCTCGGCATCGACGCCCCACGAGGCGAGCAGGTCGGCGTCGCTGAGCGCGACGAGATTGCGCTTGTCGGCATAGAGCGCATGCGCGCGCGGATGCGGCGTCACGACTGCGAGGTCTTCCTGGTAGGCGGTGCGCAGCGCCGTATGCGCCGGTTCTTCCAGCGCGAAATCGGTGAGCCGGTTGTAGACGAGGTCGATCCTCGTCTCCTCGAACCACAGCCCGCCGTGGCACAGCATCAGGTCGCGCGGATCGCAGATCACGGCCTTGATGGCGTGCCGCGCGAACAGCTTCTGGAACATCACGAATTCGGGATGCAGGTATTGCGAGTCCGGATCGTCGTCGACGATGGCGATGCTGGTCAGCGGCGAAGCATTGCGGCATGCCGACCACTCTGAACGGAACATCTCCATGAACATGTGCTCGGGCCGGTCGCGCGCAATGCTGCCCGGCAGCACCCCCTGCGCCTCGTCGCAGCACGCCTGCTGCGCGCGCTCGAGCACGGCGTTGAGCAGTCCGCCGCCGGCGTTGGTGTTGATCTCGATCAGTTGGGGGCCGTCGGCGCCGAGGTGGAAATCGTAGCCGAGGAAGACGCCGCGCGACCCGGCCTCATGCCGCGCGATGTCGGGCGCCCAGGCGGAAACGTGGTCGCGATAGGCCGCCATGGCGACCACGCGCTCGATCGCCGCGATGACGTCCGCCATGCGCTGCGCGTCGCGCGTGCCGACGAACACCATGGCGTCGGCGAACAGGTGCGGCCGTCCTTCGATCACCGTCTCGTAGAAGCCCGGGCTCTCGTGCTCGAGCTCGGTGCGCAGCCGCTCGCGGTCGAGCGAGACGCACTGGCAGCCGGCATTGAGGCGTTCGGCGATCTGGGTGCAGGTGGGCGAACTCATGCCGGCGATTCTACTGCCGCGCCGAAAAACGCCTCGACCTCGGCCGCGTCGCGCGTGCGCCGCATCGGCGGCAACGACTGCCAGATGCGCCGGCCGTAGGGCTTGTCGACCAGGCGCGGATCGCAGACCATCAGCACGCCGCGGTCGTTCTCGTCGCGGATCAGGCGTCCCGCGCCCTGCTTCATGCTGATCACCGCGCGCGGCAGCTGGTATTCGAAGAAGGCGTTGCGGCCCTGGCGCTTCAGGTGCTCGATGCGCGCCGCCAGCACCGGATCGTCGGGCGGCGCGAACGGCAGCTTGTCGATCACCACCAGCGACAGCGCGTCGCCGCGCACGTCGACGCCTTCCCAGAAGCTCTGGCTCGCCACCAGCACGGCGTTGCCGAGGCGGCGGAAGCGCTCGAGCAGTTCCGACTTCGAGCCCTCGCCCTGCAGCAGCAGCGGCAGTTCGAGCCCCTCGCGCTCGAGCCGCTCGCGCAGCAGCTCGTGGATGCGCCGCATCGCGCGCAGGCTGGTGCACAGCACGAAGGCGCGGCCGTGCGAGGCGCGGATCGCGGGCCAGGCCGCATCGACGACGGCGCGGTTGTAGTCGGGACTGTTCGGGTCCGGCATGTTCTGCGGACAGTGGAGCAGCGCGTTGGCGCCGTAGTCGAAGGGGCTGCCCCAGCAGCCCGTCACCGCTTCGCCCAGGCCCAGCTCGCCCTGGTAGTGGCTGAAGTTGCCCGCCACGGCGAGCGTCGCCGAGGTGAAGATCCACGCGCGCGGATGGCCTTCCATCTGGCGCTGGAAGATGTTGGCCACCGACAGCGGCGTCATGTTGAGCGTGACGTGATAGGCCGTCACTTCTGCCCACTTCACGAAGACGTCGTCGCCTTCCTGAACTTCTGTCTTCGCCGGCGCCTGCCAGCGCTTCAGCGCCAACGCCAGTTCGCTGCAGCGGCGCAGGCAGTTGCCGAGCCCTTCGGAGCGCGCCGCCTGGCTTTCGAGGTGCTCGCCGAAGGCGCGCAGCTCCGCGCCCAGCCGCTCGAGGCCGCTTGCCGCCTCGGGATGCGCGTGCCACTGCGCTTCGGAGAGCCGCGTGCCGTCGCGATGGAACAGCAGGCGCAAGTCCTTCGCCGCCTTCTCGACGGCGCGGCAGGCGTCCTGAAGCGGCGCATAGTCCTTCGCCGCGGCGATCGCCTCGAGCTTGGCGTCGCGCGCGAGATCGACGATCTGCGCCGTGCCGACGGCTTCGCCGAAGAACAGGCCCGCGACCTCGGGCAGCTGGTGCGCCTCGTCGAAGATCACCGTGTTGCAGGCCGGCAGCAGCTCGGCCATGCCTTCGTCCTTGAGCATGACGTCGGCGAAGAACAGGTGGTGGTTGACGACGACGACGTCGGCCTCCATCGCCTCGCGGCGCGCCTTGAGGACGAAGCAGTCCTTGACGTAGGCGCAGTCCTGGCCGAGGCAGCTGTCGCGCGTCGAGGTCGCCTGCTGCCAGGCGCCCGAATCCTCCGGCACGGCGGAGAGCTCGGCCTTGTCGCCGCTGTGCGTCGCCTTGGCGAACTTGGCGATGGTGCGGATGTGCCCGGCTTCTTCGCGCGAGGCGAAATGGCCGGAGTCGAGCGCACGGCCGAGATGGTAGGGACAGACGTAGTTGGCGCGGCCCTTGAGCAGCGCGATGCTCGCCGGCACGCCGAGGGCGTCGCGGATCGTCGGCAGGTCGCGCTGGAACAGCTGGTCCTGCAGCGTCTTGGTCCCCGTCGACACGATCACCTTGCCGCCGGCCAGCAGGGCCGGAGCCAGATAGGCGAAGGTCTTGCCGGTGCCGGTGCCGGCCTCGGCGATCAGCGCGCCGTTGGCCTCGATCGCCGCCATGATGCGCTCCGCCATCTCGAGCTGCTGCGGACGCGCGCGATAGCCGGGGATGGCGAGAGCCAGCGGGCCGTCGGCGGCGAAGATGCGATTCAGTTGGGGAGGGACCACGGCGATTCTGTCGGCGGCGAGCCGGGCAATCGGCTCGCGGATGCGCGCAGCTTACCAGAAAGCGCCGCGCGGCCCGCCGCGGCGCGCTACTGCACGCAGAACCTGGCGAAATCCGCGTCGTCGCGGTGCATATGCCAGATGAACCACGAGCCGAGGAAGATCTCGAGCCGGATCGTCACCAGCAGCGGCGTCTCGCGGCAGAGGTCGAAGATTTCCCGCAGGTAGTCGCACATGCGGTTATGCACCGCCCGGTGCTCCGCCAGCTTCGGGTAGGCGTGCGCCTCCATCAGCCGTTCCTCGGCGTCGAAGTGCGACTGCGCGAAGGTGACCAGCTCGGTCAGCACCTTCTCGATCGCCTCGCGCGCCACGTCCTCGTCGAACGACATGGCGTAGAGGCGGTTGCCGAGGCGCACCAGCCGGTCGTGCTCCGCGTCGATCTCGCCGATGCCCGTCCGGCAGAAGTCGTAGATGCGGAAGCGGTCCGAGGGCTCGCGTTCGGGCGCCGGCGCCGCGTCGCCGTTGCCGTCGATGAGCTCGCTTTCGGCGATGGCCAGGCTGGCGTTGAGCTTCTCCTGCGCCAGCCCCAGCTGGCGGCGGATCTCGTTCATGCGCGCGACCGCGATGCGCAGGTGCTCGAAGCTGCGGCCGTTGGCCGGCTGGTCGCCGTTGAATACCTCGACGAGCTGGTCGAGGTCGGCGATGAAACGCGACAACGGCATGGAGGGCTCCGTAATTACTCTCGCATATGATGTCGAGATATTACCTCCGGAGCCCGGTTGCTGACAACCCGCTGAAACCGGTTGCGCCTCAGCGCTGCTTGGCGGCCCGCGGTTCCTCGATCATGTAGCCGAAGCCGCGCAACGTGCGGATGGTGACGCCCGATCCCGTCAGCCGGTTGCGCAGGCGCGAGACATAGACTTCGATGGCGTTCTCGGTCAGCGCGCGCTCGCGGGCCAGCGCCTCCTGCAACTGGTCCTTGCCCACTACCTGGCCGACGCGCTCGAGCAGCGCCAGCAGCACGGTCCATTCGCGCGCCGTGAGCTCCAGCGCGTTCTGGCCGACCCAGGCGCGCTTGCCGCCGACGTCGACGGCGAGATCGGCGATTTCGATGCGCTCGTCGCGGCGCGATCGCGTCCGGCGCAGCAAGGCGCGCACGCGCGCCTCGAATTCCTCGGCGGCGAACGGCTTGACCAGGTAGTCGTCGGCGCCGAGGTTGAGTCCGCGCACGCGCTGCTCGACGCGATCGAAGGCCGAGACGATCAGCACGCCGTAGCTGCGCGCGCCGCCGAGGCGGTTGAGCACTTCGAAGCCGTCGATGTCCGGCAGGCCGATATCGAGCACCACGGCGTCGAAATCCGCCGCGCGGAGCTTTTCGAGCGCCGCCCCGCCGCTATGCGCGCAGGCCGCATCATGGCCGTGCGACGCCAGGATGCGCGCCATGCTGTCGGCCATCGCGTGGTCGTCCTCGACGATGAGGACGCGGGCCGCGGCCCCGATCCTCGGTCCTTGCGCCGGCATTGCCGCCGCTGCTGCAGTCGTCATGTCGTTTTTCCTCCCCCAACCCGTATCGCATTTTTCCGCGACGCTATACTGCCCACCCTCGCTGACTTTACTCTGACAGCCGCATGATGAAGAAGCAAGCGCTCGCGCCGATGCCGCCCGAGATCCGCCCCGGGCAGTCGATCGAGCTGCTCAAGGAGCTGCACATCCTGACGCGCGACGGCCGGATGAACCAGGACAGCCGCCGCAAGCTCAAGCAGGTCTACCACCTGGCGCAGTTCATCGAGCCGCTGCTGGCGGAGATCCGCGCCGACGGCGACGGCGTGCGGCTGGTCGACCACGGCGCCGGCAAGTCCTACCTCGGCTTCATCCTCTATGACCTGTTCTTCAAGGACGTCGAGAACGGCTCGCAC
>DAIDAU010000278.1 GCA_027310465.1 Rhodocyclaceae bacterium | reverse complement strand
GATGCAGGCCGTCGGGCTGGAAGGCGTCGCGGTCGCGCGCGATCGGCTCGAGCAGGAAGGGCAGCAGCGCCACCTTGCGCTGCTGCGCGACGTCGCGGTAGGCCGCATCGAAGCTCACGGTGTAGTCGAGCCCGTAGTTCGGCGGCAGCCGGATGCCGACCAGCAGCACGCGCGCATGGCGCTCCTGGGCGGCGCGTACCATGGCGAGCAGGTTGGCGCGCATCTGCGCCACCGGCAGGCCGCGCAGGCCGTCGTTGGCGCCGAGCTCGATGACGACGACGGCGGGCTTGAAGCGGTCGAGGGCCGCGGGCAGGCGGCTCGCGCCGCCGGCCGTGGTCTCGCCGCTGATGCTGGCGTTGGCCACGGTGTAGGGCAGCTTTGCCGCTTCCAGCCGCTTGGCGAGCAGCGCCGGCCAGCTTTGCGCGGCGTCGATGCCGAAGCCGGCGCTGAGGCTGTCGCCGAAGACCAGGATGGCATCGGCGGCAAACGCGGATGAGGCGGACAGCAATGCGAACAGGAAGAGAAGGCGCGACATGACGGCGGCGATAGACGTGGCGGGGCTGGGCAAGACGGTCAGGAGCGGCGATGGCGAGTTGACGATTCTGCACGACATTTCGTTCGCCGTCGGCCCCGGCGAGGCCGTGGCGATCGTCGGCGCTTCCGGCTCGGGCAAGTCGACGCTGCTGGGCCTGCTCGCGGGCCTCGATCTGCCGACCGCGGGGACGGTGCGTCTCGCCGGGCAGGACATCGGCGCACTCGACGAGGATGCGCGCGCCGAACTGCGCGGACGGCTGCTGGGCTTCGTCTTCCAGTCGTTCCAGCTGCTGCCGGCGCTCACCGCGCTCGAGAACGCCATGCTGCCGCTCGAGCTGCTCGGCCTGCCGGCGGCGCGGGCGACGGCGGAGGCGATGCTGGCGCGCGTCGGCCTGCGAGAGCGTCTCGGGCATTACCCCAAGCACCTGTCGGGCGGCGAGCAGCAGCGCGTCGCCCTGGCGCGCGCCTTCGCCGTCAAGCCGCGACTGCTGCTGGCCGACGAACCGACCGGCAATCTCGATGCCGCCACCGGCGAGCAGATCATCGACCTGATGTTCGAGATGAACCGCGAGGCGGGAACGACGCTGGTGCTCGTCACCCACGACGAGGCGCTGGCGCGCCGCTGCGCGCGCGTGCTACGCCTGGCGGGCGGCCGCCTCGTCGATCGCTAGGCGCGCCGCGCGCACGCCGCTCCGGACGGCGCCCTCGATGGTCGCCGGGTAGTCGCCGGCGACGTAATCGCCGGCGAGGTAGAGACCCGGCAATCCGGTCGCGGCTGCCGGCCGCCACATCCCCGGAGTGCAGGCGAAGGTTGCGCGCTTTTCGGTGATGACGCGCGCCCGCTGCGGCGGCGGAAGGCTTGGCATCATGCGCCGGACTTCGCCGTGGATTCGCTGCGCCAGCGCTTCGTGATCGAGTTCCTGGTGGCGTCCGCGTGCGCTGATCACCGCGGCGACGACGCCGCTCTGGCCGCACAGCGCGCCGCGATCGAACAGCCATTGGGCGCAGCCGTCGGCGACGCCGACCATGGCGAAGGGCAGGTGCACCTCGGCCGGATAGGCGAGATAGGCCGTGACGATGGGCTCCCACTCGAACGCCGCGACGCGCCGGCCAAGGGCGGCCAGCTCCGGCAGTCCGGCGATGAGCGGCGCCAGGTGGTAGGGCGCGACGGCGACGATCGCGGCGTCGTAGCGCTCGCCCTCGCCTAAGCTGTAGCCGCCGTCGTGGCGCCGGACGGTTTCGATGCGCCGGCCGCGCCGGATGCGGCCGCCGTGCGCTTCCAGGCAGGCGGCGGCCGGCTCGGGGAACAGGCGCGACAGGTCCGTCGCCGGCAGCAGCAGATCGCTCGCGGCGCGGTCGGCGGCCAGGCTGTCGCGCAGGACATTGAGGAAGACCTGGCCCGAAGCGCGGGTGATCGGCGTGTTCAGCGCGGCGAGGCACAGCGGCTCCCACAGGTAGCGCCGGATGCGCTCGCCTTGCGCATGGGCGTCCAGCAGCTCGGCGGCGGGGATGTCCTGCCGCAGTTCGAAGCCGCCGGCCTTCATGGCGCGCATGAAGCGGAGCGCCGCCAGCTTGTCGGCGGCGGCGAGGCCGCGCGCGCCGAGCAGCGCCCAGGCGAGATGCAGGGGCGCCGGCAGGCGCGGCGCGGCGAGCCCGAATTCGCCGGGGTAGTCGAGGCGCAAGGGATGGCGCTGCAGCAGTCCGCCGGCGGCGCCCACCTGCCGCATCAGCCGCAGCGTCTCGCGATAGGCGCCGACGAGGATGTGCTGGCCGTTGTCGAGCGCCATGCCGTCGATTTCGACGCCGCGGGCGCGGCCGCCGAGCGTGCGCGAGGCTTCGAAAACGTCGACGCGGACGCCGGCGGCGGCGAGCTCGACGGCCGCCGCCAGTCCCGCGTAGCCGGCGCCGACGACGGCGGCGCGCATCACGCCGCCAGCCAGGTCCGCGCCGCGATCCACAGCTTGCGCAGCGGCGGCAGCGTCAGCCGGTGCGTCAGCACGCGGCAGCCGTCCCGGACGATCTCTTCGAGCGTGGCGCGGTAGATCGCCGCCATGATCAGCCCCGCCACCTGGCGCCGGCGGTCGACGCGCGGCAATTGCGCCATGGCGCGCTCGTAGTACTCGCGCGCCCGCGCCACCTGGAACTCCATCAGCCGGCGGAAGCCTTCGGAACCGCGGCCGGCCAGGATGTCGGCCTCGGCGACGCCGAAGCGCGCGAGCTCGTCCTGGGGCAGGTAGATGCGGCCGCGGCGCGCGTCTTCGCCGACGTCGCGCACGATGTTGGTGAGCTGGAAGGCGAGCCCGAGGTCGTGCGCGTACTTGAGCGTGCGGCGGTCCCGGTAGCCGAAGATCTCCGCGGCGAGCAGGCCGACGACGCTGGCGACGCGGTAGCAGTAGAGCTGCAGCGACTTGAAGTCGGCATAGCGCACGCCGTCGAGGTCCATCTCCATGCCGTCGATGATCTCGTCCAGTTGCTCCTGCGGCAGCGCGAAGCGGCCGAGCGAGGCGGCCAGCGCCCGCGTCACCGGATGCGTGGGACGGCCCTGGAACAGGGCGTCGACCTCGCTGCGCCACCACGCGAGCTTCAGGCGCGCGACGCCGGCATCCGAGCACTCGTCGACCGCGTCGTCGACCTCGCGGCAGAAGGCGTAGAGCGCGGTGATGGCCTGGCGGCGTTCGCGCGGCAGGAACAGGAAGCTGTAGTAGAAGCTCGAGCCGCTCTGCGCGGCCTTCTCCTCGCAATAGCGGTCGGGGGTCATGACAGCGCGGCGCGCACGAGGATGCGCACCCAATCGGGTTTCCCGAGCAGCGGGCGGCGGCGGAAGACGTCGTAGTTCACGGCCTCGATTTTATCGAGGATGCGCAGGCCGCCGGCCGCGATGGCGCGGATCTCCAGGCCGACGCGCCCCGGCAGGGCGCGGCCGAGCGGCGCGCCCTCGAGCATCAGGGCGCGGGCGCGCTCGACCTGGAAGCGCATCAGCGCGCGCCAGCCGTCGTCGCAGTAGCGGCAGGCGATCTGGGTCTCCGTGACGCCGAAGCGCGCGAGATCCTCCTGCGGCAGATAGACG
>DAIDAU010000268.1 GCA_027310465.1 Rhodocyclaceae bacterium | reverse complement strand
GCTCGATCGTGCCGAAAGGCGGAACGATCCTCGGCTGGGGCACGAATTCGCGCAGCATGCGTCCGCCGGTATCGTAGTAGCGGGCCGAGACGATGCGGATAGGAGACTTCGGGTCGCGGTTGCGGATGCTGATCATGGCGGAGAGCAGAATCTTGTCGGCCTTGCCGCTGCGGTCGTAGCTGCCCTGGTACACGTGGGAATAGACCGGCAGGTAGACGGTCTGCCCCTTCGACAACGCTTCCTGCGCGGCGCCATCGAGGGAGAAGAGCAGCGGCAGCAGCGCGAACGTCAGGCTCAAGGGCTTCATGGCGTCACTCCACCGGCTCTTCTTCTATCTGCGGCAGCAGCGCGGCCTCCAGCTCCTGGCGTCCGTGCGGCGACGCCATCGCGACAATGGTGAACCCCGGCTGGAGCATGAACTCGTCGGCCGGTGGATTGAACACCCAGTCGCCCTTGGTGCGAATGGCGAGCAGCACGTAGTTGGCGCTGCGCAGCTTCAGCGTGGCCAGCAGGCGCGGCTCGAAGTCCTGCGGCACGGTGACTTCCTCGACGCGCAGCTTGTGCTCGGAGCGCAGCATCTCGTCGAGGAAGGAGACGACGTGCGGCCGGATCATCGCCGACGCGATGCGCATGCCGCCGGTGAAGTTCGGCGAGACGATGGCGTCGGCGCCGGCCTTCTTCATCTTCTCGACGTTGCGCAGGTCGTTGCAGCGCGACACCACGCGCAGGTTGGGCGCCATCTGCTTGGCGGTCAGCGAGATCATCAGGTTGCGGCTGTCGACGCCGGTGACGGCGAAGACGCCGCGCGCCTGCTCGATGTTGGCGTCGGCGAGGACGTCCTCGTCGGCGGCGTCGCCCTGGATGTAGAGCATGCCGGGATGCTTCTCGGCGTGGGATTCGAGCAGCTCCACCTTCTCGTCGATGGCGACGAAGTGGCGGTTGGTGCTCTCCAGCTCCTGGCCGACGTTGCGGCCGACGCGGCCGAAGCCGCAGACGATGTAGTGGTTGCGTATCTTCTTCATCGCTTTTTCCATGCGTCTTCTCCGCATCGATTTGTCGAAGTCGCTGGCCAGCACGATGGCCGTGACGCTCGAAAAGAAATAGGTCATGACGGCGACGCCCGAGAAGGCGATCGCCATGGTGAAGACCTCCAGGTGGGGCCGGTGCCAGATCTCGACGCCGCCGCCGTAGCCGATGGTGGCGACCATCAGGAAGGTCATGTAGAGGCCGTCGATCCAGCTGTTGCCCGGATCGCCGAGCAGCTTGTAGCCGACGGTGCCGACCGCCATGATCAGCGCGAAGCCGCCCAGCGCGACGACGATCGACAGCCGGGCGCGACGGAAGACTTCGCTGGTGTTCTGGTCGTAGTTCATTGCTTGGGCGGGCGGATGGCAGGGCCTCGATGACGGCGCATTCTATCGGATGATGTCGCTGCACGCCGAGCGCGGCTACTGCTAACGTCATATTTACATCCTACGCCCGACTGGCTAACATCCGCGCCTCGCGAACCACCTCGACAGCCGTGGTTTTAACAATCGATAGGGTGGATCGTTGGAACGGCGTCATTTTGGAAAGCATGCAGGACGAGCGCTGGGCGGGCGCAGCCGCGGCGCCATGGTGCGCCGCTTGGCGCTTGGCGTACTGCTCGTTCTCTCGAGCGACTGGGCGCTCGCTCAGCTGCGCGACGAAGCGCAGCGCCTCATTCAGGAAAGGCAGGAGAGGGAGCGCATCGAGTCCCTCGCTCAGCCTGAGCCGGAAGTGGGCGGCAAGCAGCTTGCCCCCGATCTGGACGGCACGGCGGATCCCGGCAGCATTGCCGAAGACCGACCGGCCTTCATCATCCGCGACATTGTCCTGAAGGACGATGCCGTGCTGTCGGCGTCGGAGCGCGATGCCCTCGCGGCGCCGTTTCGCGGTCTCGAGCTCGGCCCGCGGCGCATCGACATGCTGCTGCGCCGCCTCACCGCCGCGTACATGCAGCGAGGCTACATCACGACGCGCGCCTATCTGGCTCCGCAGAACCTCGCGGGCGGGATGCTCGAGGTGACGATCGTGCCCGGCACGCTGGAAGCCGTGCGGCTGAACGACTCGGACCTTTCCGGTGCGGCGCGCGCCGCGCTGCCGGAATCGTCGGACGGGATGCTGCGCCTGGCCGACATCGAGCAGGCGGTGGATCAAATCAACCGGCTGCGCTCGCAGCACGCGGAAGCGCAGGTTCTTCCCGGCCAGTCGCCGGGCGCCTCGATCGTGGCGCTTGCCAATCGCCCGGAAGCGCCGTGGCGCGTCGTGGCGGGCGCCGACAATTACGGCCAGCCGTCCACCGGCCAGGGGCGCGTCCGCTACGGCCTCGAATTCGACAACCTTCTCGGCGCATGGGAGGCCTGGAGCGCGAGCCACGTCGAAGCCAAGGACTCGCGCGCCGACCTCGTCAGCGTTTCGGTTCCCTTCGGCTACGGCACGTTCTCCTACGCGTTGGCGCAGTCGGCCTATCGCACGCCGATCGGTAGGATCGCCGTCTCGACCGGCTCGTCGCGCAACCAGACCCTGGCGTGGAACCACGTCCTCTCGCGCGACGGGCGCGGGCGCACGGCGCTCGACGCGTCGCTCGCGCTGCGCGAATCGTGGCGCCGCATCAACGACATCGAATTGACGCCGCAGCAGCAGTCCGTCCTGCGCCTCGCGCTTTCGCGCCAGCAACGCCTCGCCATCGGCTCCTTTTCGGCGGAAGTCGGCATCAGCCGCGGCCTCGATGCATTCTCTTTCGACAAGGATCCGGCCGGTCTGCCGGAAACCGCGATGCACAACCAGTTCCGCAAGACCGACGCGAGTCTCGCCGTCCTCCTCGCGCTCGGCGGCGACTGGTCTTGGCGCGGCAACCTTTCATGGCAGCAGACGCAGGTCGGCCTGCCCGGCGACGACCAAATCTTCGCCGGCGGCGCCTCGTCGGTGCGCGGCTTCCAGGAAGGCGCCGTTGTCGGCGATCGCGGCTACGTCTTCCGCAACGAGCTGCAGTGGACCGGCGAATGGGCGCGGACCGCCGTCGCCGGCGCGCAGATCGTTCCCTTCCTG
>DAIDAU010000266.1 GCA_027310465.1 Rhodocyclaceae bacterium | reverse complement strand
CGGGCATCGCGCTACCGGCACGTTCGCGGACGGCACGACGCTAGTAAAAGAGGTGTTCGAGGCGACGACGGGACCAATGACAACGGGCACTGTCAGCCATACGAAAGCCTTGAAAGGCTGGTTCGTTATGGTGAAGGACAGTAAGAACAGCCATCCCGACAACAAGTTGTGGGGCGACGGCTGGGGCTGGGCATGGTTTGATCAGGGCGCCCCGACCAAGACGAAATCGACCGATTACAAGACCGATTGTCTGACTTGCCACTTGCCAGCCAATGCGACTGACTCGATTTATGTCGATGGCTATCCGGTGCTCAAGAAATAAGCGGAGCGGTGCCTCTGTTGGGATCCGCACACCGCCTCGCCTTGCGACAAGCGGGCCCGCTTTCACGGGCTCAACGCTGTTGGCTGATTCTGCAAAGGTCAGAATAGTGAGGAATTGAGTTCCGTACCCGTAATTTTTCTGCCGACTAAATCATGGCGCTGAGGGCGTTGGGCTATGGCTCAGGTCGTGGAGCGCCAAACTCCAGACGTGGCAAACCCTGCATGCCGTGATCGGGGCATGCAGGGTGGCATTGTTGATAACAACTCTTGTGTCCTTGATAGACGTGCTCAGGCAGCGGCGTTCTTTCGGCCTGATTGGTTGGCTCGCGAGGTACAGGTAACCACCGCGATCACGCCAGCTGCCATAACCGGGTAGTAGATCGAAGCCAGAGCGGTGAAGCCAAGCAAGAATGGCGCGGCAATGAAGGCTACTCCTGCGGCAAGATCGAGCAACAAGTGTGCATCGAACGACACCAGCTTGACCGCACCGAATGCATAGTCAGTGAGCAGGCTGTAGGCAATCAAGCCCGCCCCACCGGCAACAGAGAGCCAAAGCTCAATACCCTCAAAGCCGAGCAGGAATGGCAGCGCAATAAGGGCGGCAGCGGCGACATAGTCAAGCACGCCATGCAGCGCAGGGGTAAGGAATTGCAGTTTCATGGCAAGGGTTCCCTATGGAAGTGGTTGAGGAGCGGGCCGATGTCCTGCACCGGCCCGCACGCATTATGATCAGGCCGCAACCGCCACATCGACGACCGGGAAATCGATCTTGGTCTGGGCGACGTTGTTCATGAAGTTGGTCAGAACATTGTGCGCGACGTTACCGACGATTTCGACGATGCGGGCGTCGTCGAGGCCAGCAAGGCGGGCTGCTGACAGATCGCTGTCGGTCACGTGACCGCGTGTTTCAACGATGCGCAAGGCAAGCGTCGCGATCGCATCGTCGAGGGGATCTTGGCCCTTGCCCAGACGGGCGGCGCGGCAGCCATTCCGGCGAGCGAAAAGACCATCATGTGGGTTGCCATTACTTCGGGGTTTGCCATGGCCATCGCTTCGGGGGCGTGCGGCTACGCGCAATCGAAGGCGACGGCGGCCGCCTGCGAAGGTCTGGCGCGCAATCCGGGCGCTCGGCCGGGCATTCAATTCTTCCTGATTCTGGCGCTGGTGCTGATCGAATCGATGGCGCTCTATACGTTCGCCATCATTTTCGCCAAAGTCGTTCCCAACTTCACTTCGTAAGGACACTCAGAACGTTTCGGAAG
>DAIDAU010000261.1 GCA_027310465.1 Rhodocyclaceae bacterium | reverse complement strand
GAGGAAGTGATAGCCGATGCGCGGATCGGAGCCGATGCCCTGGCGCACCAGCTCGATGTCGGCGCCGAGCTTCTCGGCGAGGTTCGCCAGCTCGTTCATGAAGGAGATGCGCGTCGCCAGCATCGCGTTGGCGGCGTACTTCGTCAGCTCGGCGCTGCGCACGTCCATCAGCACCAGGCGCTCGTGGTTGCGCTGGAACGGCGCATAGAGCTGCCGCATCAGTTCCGTCGCGCGCGTGTCGTCGACGCCGACGATGATGCGGTCCGGCTTCATGAAGTCCTCGACGGCCGCGCCTTCCTTGAGGAACTCGGGGTTGGAAACGACGGCGTAGGGAATCTCGGCCTTGCGCGCGGCCAGTTCCTGTCGGATCGCCTCGCGCACCTTGTCGGCCGTGCCGACCGGTACCGTGGACTTGTCGACCACGACCTTGTAGCCCGTCATGTGGCGGCCGATGGTGCGCGCCGCGGCGAGCACGTACTGCAGGTCGGCCGAGCCGTCTTCGTCGGGCGGCGTGCCGACGGCGATGAACTGGATGGTGCCGTGCGCGACGGCCTCCTCGACGTTCGTGGTGAAGCGCAGGCGGCCGGCCGCCTTGTTGCGCGCCACCATGCCTTCGAGGCCGGGCTCGTAGATCGGGATGCCGCCGTCGTTGAGGACGCGGATCTTCGCCGCGTCGACGTCGAGACAGAGCACGTCGTTGCCGACGTCGGCGAGGCAGGTGCCGCTGACGAGGCCGACGTAGCCGGTGCCGATGACTGTGATTTTCATGATGCGTTGCCGTTAAGGAGTGAGATCGAATTCTTCGGTGCGCTTGGGCGGATAGGTTTCCCAGCCGCCGCAGCCCGGGCAGCGCCAATGGAACTGCCGCGCCTTGAAGCCGCAGGCGTCGCAGCGGTAGCGCGCGACGCGGCGCGTGTGGGCGTGGACGAGGTTCTTGATGAGCTCGAGATCGGCATGCCGCTCGGGCGGCGAGACGAGGATCTGCGCCTCCAGCATCTTGTCGAGTCCGAGCAGCGTCGGATTGCGGCGCAGTTCGTCGCGCACCAGCGTGTAGGCCGCCGGCGCGCCGCCGCTCTTCAGCTCGGCGTCGAACACGATGTCGAGCAGGTCGAGCGAGGGATGGCGTTCGAGATAGCCGTGCAGCAGCTGCAGTGCCAGCTCTTCGCGCCCGACGCGGCGATGCGCCTCCAGCAGGCGTTCGGCGACGAGCGCCACGTAGATCGGCGTCTGCTGCTCGATGCGCTTCCACGCTTCGATGGCTGGATCAAAGCGGCCCTCGTTGAACTCGAGTTCGCCGAGCAGCACGGCGGCGCGCACGCACTTGCGGTTCACCGCCAGCGCTTCGCCGAGCCGCTCGCGCGCCTGCGCCGTGTTGCCGTGGAGCATCTCGCTCGACGCCAGCTCGCAATAGAACTCGGCGATCGCCTTTTGCCACAGATGGTCGGAATGGTTGGGCATGGCCTGCGCCACGCTGATCGCCTTGCCCCATTCCTTTTCCTGCTGGTAGATCTCGAGCAGGAACTTGAGGGCTTCCTCGTCGCGCGCCGTGCCGCGCAGCTTGAGGAAGATCTCCTCGGCGCGATCGAGCAAGCCCGCCTTGAGGTAGTCCTCGCCCAGTTCGGCCAGCGCATGCAGGCGCTGGTCTTCGGTCAACTGCGGCGAGGAACCGTCGCGATCGATGAGGTTCTGGTGCACGCGGATGGCGCGGTCCGTTTCGCCGCGCCGGCGGAACAGGCTGCCGAGCGCGAAGTGCAGCTCGACGGTTTCCGGATCGACGCGCGCCGCCTCGAGGAAAGCCTCGATGGCCTTGTCGGGCTGCTCGTTGAGGAGGAAATTCAGGCCGCGGAAATAGGAGCGCGGCAGCGCCCGCGATTCCTTCAGCAAGTGCTTGAGATCGATGCGCGCGGCCACCCAGCCGAGCGCGAAGAACAGCGGCAGCGCCAGCAGCCAGTAGAGTTCGATGACCATCAGCGCTTTTCCGCCTTGCCGTGCTTGCGCAGCAGGTTGAGCTCGCGCCATTGGCGCGCCAGCGTGCCCAGCGTCGCCGAGAGGCCGACGACGGCGCCGATGGCGAAGGCGACGAGCACGACCAGCGACAGCGGCAGCTGCCAGGCATTGTCGAAATAGAAGCGCAGCTCGACCGGGCGATCGTTCTTGATCGCCAGCCCGAACAGCGCGACAAACACGACTCCCCGCAGCAGCCAGACGAGTATCTTCATTGTTGTTGCTTGCAAACGCCTCGCGGCGTCCCAGTGCTGCTGATGCCGCCGGGCGGCATCAAAAAAGGCGGCACCCGACCCGGATGCCGCCTTCCCGATCAAAGCCTACCATCGCCTCAGCGATGACTGTTGGATTGGTCGACGCGTTCGCGCAACTCCTTGCCGGCCTTGAAGTGCGGCACGTACTTCGCCGGCACCTGCACCTTCTCGCCGGACTTGGGATTGCGCCCAACGCGCGGCGGCCGGTAGTTGAGCGAGAAGCTGCCGAAGCCGCGGATCTCGATGCGATCGCCGCGGCACAAGGCCGCGGACATCTCGTCGAGGATCATCTTCACGGCAAAGTCGGCGTCCTTCGCCACCAGCTGCGGAAACCGTGCAGCCAGTTGCGCGATCAGCTCCGATTTCGTCATGGCCGTCGACCGGTTTACTTCTCGTTGAGCTTGGCCTTGAGCAGCGCGCCCAGGTTGGTCGTGCCGCTGCTGGCGGACGAAGCGTCGGCGGCCAGCTTCTGCATGGCTTCCGACTGCTCGGCCTGGTCCTTGGCCTTGATCGACAGGTTGATCGAACGGGTCTTGCGATCGACGTTGATGATCATCGCCTCGATCGTGTCGCCGGCACGCAGATGCTGCGACAGATCGTCCACGCGGTCGCGCGAGAACTCGGAAGCGCGCAGGTAGCCTTCCATCTCGCCGCCGAGGTCGACCACGGCGCCCTTCGGGTCGACGCTCCTCACCGTGCCCTTGACGACGCTGTTCTTGTCGTGGGTGGCGATGAAGTTGGTGAAGGGATCGCCTTCGAGCTGCTTGATGCCCAGCGAGATGCGTTCCTTCTCGACGTCGATGGACAGGACCACGGCTTCGATCTCGTCGCCCTTCTTGTAGTTCTGCTTGGCTTCCTCGCCCGCCACGGACCACGACAGGTCGGACAGGTGCACCAGGCCGTCGATGCCGCCGGGCAG
>DAIDAU010000243.1 GCA_027310465.1 Rhodocyclaceae bacterium | reverse complement strand
GCAGGCGCGTCTCGCGCTCGCGCTCGAAGGACCGGGCGCGCTGAATCCGCGCCAGAAGCTCGAGCTGCTCGACGACGCGGCGGCGCTCGCCGCCCTGCACGCGCGCGTCTGGGCGTCCAACGCCGTCTTCCTGCGCTGGCGGACCGCTCCCTGATGCGCCGGCGCGAACTGCTCAAGGGACTCGGCGCGCTGGGCGCTGCCGCGGCGTGGCGCCCGGCGGCCTGGGCCGCAGTGCGCGATCCGGCCGCGCGCTTCGACTATGCGTGGCTCAAGGGCCATGCGCGCTGGCTTGCGCAGCGGTCCTGGCAGGCGCCGGCCGATCATCTGCCGGCGCCGGTCGCGCAGCTCGACTGGGACCGCTACCAGGCGATCCGCTTCCGTGCGCGCCACGCGCTCTGGGCGGACGACCCCCTGCGCTTCCGCCTCGAGTTCTTCCATCTCGGGCTGTTCTACCGCACGCCGGTGCGCCTGCACGAGGTGCGCGACGGCCGCGCGCGCGAGATCGCCTACGACGCCGCGATGTTCGACCATGCGAAAAGCGGCCTGGCGCACGCGCGCCTGCCCGCCGACCTCGGCTTCGCCGGCTTTCGCATCCACTTCCACACCGACTGGCAGCGCGACGTCGCGGCCTTTCTCGGCGCCAGCTACTTCCGCGCGGTGGGCGCCCAGATGCAGTACGGCCAGTCGGCGCGCGGCCTGGCGATCGATTGCGGCATGGGCCGGCCGGAGGAGTTTCCGGCCTTCACCGCGTTCTGGTTCGAGCACCCGGCGCCGGGCGACGGCCGGCTCGTCGTCCATGCCCTGCTCGATTCGCCGAGCGTCGCCGGCGCCTATCGTTTCGTCATCGCGCCGGCGGCGACGCTGACGATGGACGTCGACGCCGCGCTGTATCCGCGCCGGCCGATCGAGCGGCTCGGCGTGGCGCCGCTGACGAGCATGTTCGACTACGGCGCGAACGACCGGCGCACGGCCAACGACTGGCGGCCGCAGATCCACGACAGCGACGGGCTGGCGCTATGGACCGGAGCGGGCGAGTGGATCTGGCGGCCGCTGACCAATCCGGCCGAGCTTCGCTTCAGCGCCTTCGCCGACGAGAACCCGCGCGGCTTCGGCCTGCTGCAGCGCGACCGCAATTTCGACCACTACCAGGACGACGGCGCCTTCTACGACCGGCGGCCCAGCGTCTGGGTGGAGCCGCGCTCGGACTGGGGGCGCGGCAGCGTGCAGCTCATCGAGCTGCCGGCCGCCGACGAGACCGCGGACAACGTCGTCGCCTGCTGGAATCCCGCCGCGCCGCCCAAGCCGGGCGACGAGCTGCTGTTCGCCTACCGGCTGCACTGGGGCGCGCAGATGCCGTTCGGCTCGCCGCTGGCGCGCGTCGCCGCCACGCGCACGGGGATCGGCGGCGTCGTCGGCCGGCCGCGCCGCCACTTCTCGTGGCGCTTCGTCGTCGATTTCGCCGGCGGGCCGCTGGGCATGATCGGCCGCCGCGCGAAGGTGGAGCCGGTGATCGGCGCATCGCGCGGCGCGATCGAGATTCCCTCGGCGCGGCCGCTGGATCCGCTCGGCGGCTATCGCGCGATGTTCGACCTGCGGCCGCCCGACGACGGCCGCGCGCCGATCGAGCTGCGGCTCCACCTGAGCGCGGACGGCG
The DNA here is from genome assembly GCA_027310465.1 of Rhodocyclaceae bacterium. Taxonomy (GTDB): domain Bacteria; phylum Pseudomonadota; class Gammaproteobacteria; order Burkholderiales; family Rhodocyclaceae; genus Nitricoxidireducens. Next base: position 6,084 of record DAIDAU010000243.1, on the reverse strand, counting down.
AGGCGGTTTCGGAAACCTGGCTCTACCAGTGGACGCCGCCGGGGCCGGCCGAACGCGCCGCGATGCCGGCTTGAGCTATGCGGCGAGGGCGCCGCGCGTTTCGCTGCGGTCGGGCGAGACGTTGCGCTGCGGCGTCGCCGCAGCCGTGAGGTAGCCCGATTGGCGCAGCACGGCGTCGAGCGTCACGGTGCGCAGGTGGTCGAGCAGATGCCGGTCCAGCCGGCTCCAGAGTTCGTCGACCGCATTCGCGCCGCGCTTGGCGCCGCGCGCCGCGCCGCCGGAGGCGTCGTCGACGGCGTTCACGATGTCCGCGACGGAGATTGCCGACAGGCGCTTGCCCACCTGATAGCCGCCGCCGGGGCCGCGCCAGCTCCTGACCAGGCCGCGCGCGCGCAGGCGGCGGAACAGCTGTTCGAGATAGGACAGGGATACGCCCTGGCGTTCGCCGACGCTCGCCAGCGCGACGGGCAGATGGGCGCCATGAACGGCGACATCGAGCATGGCGTTGACGGCGATATGGCTTTTGCTGCTGAGCTTCATGGGTCCGGAGCGGAGCTTGGGAATCCGTGGCGGGACGGCAGGGTCGTGGCCACTCGCGGAAGTCTAGTGGCGCCCCGACCCGTTTGGAATCGGGATTCCCTGATGCCGGCGCGGGCGCACTGCCGCGCGGCGTCACGGTCTATACAGGAGTTATGCCGATCCACAATGCCGACATCGCCGCGGTGTTTTCCGAGATCGCCGACCTCCTCGAGATCGAGAGCGCCAATCCGTTCCGCATCCGCGCCTACCGCAACGCCGCCCGCGTGGTGGGCGACGCGAGCGTCGACGTCTGCGGCATGGTCGCCGGGGAGAAGGACCTGAGGATGCTGCCGGGCATCGGCGCCGATCTCGCGGCGAAGATCCGCGAGATCGTGCAGACCGGCAAGTGCGCCTTTCTCGACAGGCTGCACGGCGAAGTGCCGCCGGCCATCGCCGAGTTGCTGCACATCCCCGGTCTCGGGCCGATGCGCGTGCGCATCCTCTGGCACGCGCTCGGCGTCGAGACGCTCGAGCAGCTGCGGCGCGTCGCGGGCGAGGGGCGTATCCGCGAAGTGCCGGGCTTCGGCGAGAAGTCGGAGCAGAAGATCCTGCAGGCGGTGGAGGCGCACCTGTCGAAGACGCAGCGCTTCACGCTCGCCGTGGCGACGCAGTACGTGGATGCCCTGGCGGCGCACCTGAAGGCCGCGGCCGGCGTCGACCGCGTCGAGGCGGCGGGCAGCTTCCGGCGCCGGCGCGAGACCGTCGGCGACCTCGACATGCTCGTCACCGCCGCGGCGAACAGTCCCGTGACGGCGGCGTTCACCGGCTACGAGGAAGTGGCGGAGGTGCTGGCGAGCGGACCGACGCGCGCCAGCGTGCGGCTGAAGAGCGGCCTGCAGGTCGACCTGCGCGTGGTGGCGCCGGAGAGCTACGGCGCAGCGCTCTACTACTTCACCGGCTCCAAGGCGCACAACGTCGCGGTGCGGCGGCTGGCGCAGGAGCGCGGGCTCAAGATCAACGAATACGGCGTGTTCCGCGGCGATGCGCGCATCGCCGGCGAGAGCGAGGAGTCGGTGTTCGAAGCCGTCGGGCTGCCGTGGATTCCGCCCGAGCTGCGCGAAGACCGCGGCGAGATCGACGCGGCCATGAAAGGCCGCCTGCCGGCGCTGGTGGATCTCGAGGACCTGCGCGGCGATCTGCACTGCCACACCAAGGCCACGGACGGCCGCGACACGCTCGAAGCGATGGCGCAGGCGGCCAAGGCCGCCGGGCTCGAATACCTGGCGATCACCGAGCATTCGCAGCGGCTCGCCATGGCGCGCGGGCTCGATGCCGAGCGGCTCGCCGCGCAGATCGACGAAATCGACCGGCTCAACGACAAGCTGCGCGGCATCCGGCTGCTCAAGGGCATCGAGGTCGATATCCTCGAGGACGGCAAGCTCGACCTGCCCGACGCCGTCCTGGCGCGGCTCGACATCGTCGTCGCCTCGATCCACTCGCATTTCGACCTGCCGCAGGCGAAGCAGACCAGGCGTGTACTGAAGGCCATGGACCACAAGCATTTCACGCTGATGGGCCATCCGACGGCGCGGCTGCTCGACGAGCGCGAGCCCTGCGAGCTCGACATGCCGCGCATCATCCGTCATGCGCGCGAGCGCGGCTGCGGCCTGGAGCTCAATTCCCAGCCGGACCGGCTCGATCTCGTCGACACCTGGTGCAAGGCGGCGAAGGAGGAGGGCGTGCTGGTGTCGATCGATTCGGACGCGCACAGCGTGCGCGACTTCGCCAACCTGCGCTTCGGCATCGGCCAGGCGCGCCGCGGCTGGCTCGAAGCCGCGGACGTGCTCAATGCGCGTCCCCTGGCGGAACTGCGCCGGCTGGTCGGGCACTGACCATGGGCGCGCTCGACAACCTGCTGAAGCTCGTCGGCACGCCGCGCGACAACGCGCTGCTGCGCTATTCGCTGGGCAACGAATTCCTCAAGGCCGGCGACCCGGCGCACGCCGTGCTCCATCTGCGCGCCGCGGTCGAGCGCGACCCCAACTACTCGGCCGCCTGGAAGGCGCTGGGCAAGGCGCTGACCGCCGCGGGCCAGGCGGCGGAGGCGCTGGCGGCCTACCGCCGGGGCATCGCCGTGGCCGAGGCCCGGGGCGACATCCAGGCCGCCAAGGAAATGAAAGTCTTCGCGCGCCGGCTCGAGCGCCAGGCCGGCGCCGGCGGCAACGACCCGCGATAGCCGCGCCACCTTCGCCGCGGTTGACGGCCGCGAAAACTTGCGTATCATGTCTCAAACAGTTGTTTGAAACCCTTGTTTGACGCAGTGCAACATGGCCGACATCACCGAGATTTCCGACACCCGCAGCCGCATCCTCGACGCCGCCGAACGCCTGTTCATGGAGCACGGCCTGGAGGCGACGACGCTGCGCATGATCACCGCCGAGGCGCAGGCGAACATCGCCGCGGTCAATTACCACTTCGGCTCGAAGGAGGCGCTGATCGAGGAGCTGTTCCGGCGCCGCCTGACCTGGCTCAACGAGCAGCGCCTGGCCGAGCTCGATCGCCTCGAGAAGGCCGCCGGCGACGAGCCGGTCAAGCCGCGGCTGATCGTCGAGGCCTTCTTCGGCGTCGCCATCCGCATGGCGGCGGACACCGAGGGCGGCGGCCGCAACTTCATGCGCCTGCTGAGCCGCACCTATACCGAACCGGCGGCGTTCGTGAAGAACTTCCTCGCCGAGGAGTACGCGGAGGTGCTGGCGCGCTTCAAGGCGGCGTTCTTCAAGGCGCTGCCGGACGTGCCGAAGGAAGAGTTCCTGTGGCGCTTCCATTTCATGCTCGGCGCGATGTCCTACGCGGTGTCCGGCGCCGATGCCATCAAGGTCGTCGGCGAGGACAAGCTCGATCTCGATAGCGACCGCGAAACCGATGCCCTCTACGCGCGGCTGATGAGCTTCCTCATCGGCGGGCTGCGCGCACCCCTGCCGGAGACTCCGGCCAAGCAAGCCAAGAAGCCGCAGAAGAAGGCGGCCTGACCAGAAGGAGTGACGTCATGATGTGGATACTCGCCATTGCCGCCGCCGCCGCCGCGGTGCTGTTCGTGCCGCCGCTGCGCCGCGCCGTGCTGACCGGTCCGATCTTCGGCCTCTACAAGAAGATCCTGCCGCCGATGTCGCAGACCGAGAAGGAGGCGCTCGAAGCCGGCACCGTCTGGTGGGACGGCGAGCTGTTCTCCGGCAAGCCGAACTGGTCGCGGCTGCTCGCCTATCCGGTGCCCCGGCTCACCGCCGAGGAGCAGTCCTTCGTCGCCAACGAGTGCGACGAGCTGTGCCGCCTGGCCGACGAATGGGACACGACGACGAAGCACCTCGACCTCTCGGCCGAGGCCTGGCGCTACGTCAAGGACAAGGGCTTCCTCGGCATGATCATCCCGAAGAAGTACGGCGGCCTCGAATTCTCCGCCTACGCGCATTCGTGCGTGGTGCAGAAGCTGTCGACCAAGTGCTCGGCCGCGGCCGTCTCGGTGATGGTGCCCAACTCGCTCGGCCCCGCCGAACTGATCCTGCACTACGGCACCGAGGAGCAGAAGAACCACTACCTGCCGCGCCTGGCGAAGGGCCAGGAGATTCCGGCCTTCGCGCTGACCAGCCCTTGGGCCGGTTCGGATGCGGCTTCGATCCCCGATACGGCGATCGTCTGCAAGGGCCAGTGGCAGGGCCGTGAAGTCATCGGCATGAAGGTCACCTGGGACAAGCGCTACATCACCCTGGGGCCGATCTGCACGGTGCTGGGCCTGGCCTTCCGCCTGTTCGACCCCGACAAGCTGCTCGGCAGCGTCGAGGACGTCGGCATCACCTGCGCGCTGGTGCCGTCCAACCATCCGGGCGTGACCATCGGCCGCCGCCACGCGCCGCTCAATGCCGTGTGGCAGAACGGTCCGACCTCGGGCAAGGAAGTCTTCATGCCGCTCGACTGGATCATCGGCGGTCCGGCGATGGCCGGCCAGGGCTGGCGCATGCTGATGGAATGCCTGGCGGCCGGCCGCTCGATCTCGCTGCCGTCCTCGAACACCGGCATGGCGAAGCTCGCGGTGCGCGGCACGGGCGGCTACGCGCGCGTGCGCAGCCAGTTCAAGACGCCGATCGGCAAGTTCGAGGGCATCGAGGAACCGCTGGCGCGCATGGGCGGCAATCTCTACCTGATGGACGCCGTGCGCGTCATGACGGCCGGCGCCGTCGACCTTGGCGAGAAGCCCTCGGTGGTCTCGGCGATCGCCAAGTACCACGTCACCGAGCGCGGCCGCAAGATCGTCAACGACGCCATGGACGTGCAGGGCGGCAAGGCCATCTGCATGGGCCCGAACAACTTCATCGCGCGCGCCTACCAGCAGATGCCCGTGGGAATCACCGTCGAGGGCGCCAACATCCTGACGCGCAGCCTGATCATCTTCGGCCAGGGGGCGATCCGCTGCCATCCCTACGTGCTCAAGGAATTCCTCGCCGTGCGCGAGGGCGATTCGGACAAGGCGCTGCGCGCCTTCGACGCGGCGCTCGCCGGGCATGTCGGCTTCACGGTCTCCAACGCGATCCGCGCCTTCGTGATGGGCCTCACCGGGTCCCACTTCGTCAGGGTGCCGCAGAACATCGCGCCGGAGACGACGCGCTACTACCAGCAGCTGACGCGCTTCTCGTCGGCCTTCGCCTTCCTCGCCGATGTCTCGATGCTGCTGCTCGGCGGCGACCTCAAGCGCAAGGAAAAGCTCTCCGCGCGCCTCGGCGACATCCTCTCGCTGATGTACCTGTGCTCGGCGACGCTCAAGCGCTACGAGTCCGAAGGCCGCCAGGAGGCCGATGCGCCGCTGATGCACTGGGCGATCTGGGATTCGATGTTCGCGGCGCAGAACGCCTTCGAGGGCGTCATCGCCAACTATCCGAACAAGCTGGTCGCGTGGTTCCTGCATCGCTTCATCTTCCCGCTCGGCCGGCCCTACGTGGTGCCGTCCGATCGCCTCGGTCACCAGGTGGCGAAGTTGCTGATCGAGCCCTCGGACACGCGCGACCGCCTGACCGCCGGCATGTACCTGGCGCGCCGCGAGGACGATGCGATCGGCGTCATCGAACTCGCGCTCGATGCCACGCTCGCCGCCGAGAAGGTCGAAGCCAAGATCCGCGCCGCCGAGAAGGCCGGCAGGATCGAGCGCCGCGTCGGCGGCGGCGAGATGCAGCTGGCGCGCCACGCGATGGAGGCGGGCGCCATCAGCCCGGACGAGCTGGCCTTGATCGAGCAGCGCAACCGGCTGCGCGACAAGGTGATCCGCGTCGACGACTTCCCGGCGGACTTCGGGCTGCGCGAGGCGCTGCGCGTGGAACCGGCGCTGCGCGCCGCCGCGTGAAGGCCATCGGAGAATCCGCGCGATGAGCTTCGCACCGGTCTACGTCGTCGACGGCGCGCGCACGCCTTTCCTCAAGTCGCGCAACGTGCCGGGGCCGTTCTCGGCTTCCGATCTCGCCGTCGCCGCCGGCCGCAGCCTGCTGGCCCGGCAGCCCTTCGCGCCCGCCGACCTCGACGAAG
>DAIDAU010000242.1 GCA_027310465.1 Rhodocyclaceae bacterium | reverse complement strand
GTCCCCCGCCACCCAGGGCAAGGCCCTCGACGACGACCTGCTGCACACGGCCCGCGAACGGCGCGAACGGATCACGCTGCTCCTGCGTCGCGGCGATCTTCTGTCCATCCCACTGGCCGCGCACCAGCGTCTCGCTTCCGGAAGGAGGAATCCCCGCGAACTGGACGGGTAGGCCCGAGACCGACGCGGCGCCGCCTTGTCCCGCCGCCGCTTCGCCGATCACGCTGGCGTCCTTCAGATCGCGGGCAACCTCGACGCGCGACGCGACAATCCGGTTGTCGGCGTCGCGATAGCCGCTGACCCGCACCGGCCAGCCCACGGCCGGATCGCCGGTCGGCCCGAAGCCGACCAGATAGGTAAAGGGCGTCGTCCTGACGGTCTGGCCCATGACGTCGAAGACCCCGGTGCCGGGCTCGACGCGGCTGACCGGACCTTCCAGGATATTCAGGATCGACACACGGTCCGCGACGAGCCCGCGATCGGAGTCGGTCGCCTCGACCGCGACCACCTGTCCAAGGGCGAGCTGGTTGCTGCGGCTTGCTAGGCCGTTGACGGTGACGGGCGTCGCGGCGTCGTACTGAACCTCCAGTCCGTCGACGCAAATGCTGGCGAATCCCGTGATGATGCCGACGATCCCGGTGCCGCCGATGCCGCCTTTGCCCAGCAGCTGCGGCTGCCCCGTTCCGCCAATGCCGCCCGCTGCCGGCGTCTGCGGCGCCCCGGTGCCGCCGATGCCGCCCCGTTCGACAGGTCCGCCCGTGCCGCCGATGCCACCCCTTTCGGCGGGCCCACCGGTGCCGCCGATGCCGCCGGCAGGTGCGACGCAGGCGGGAGCAGCCCAGGAAACGATCGGCGCAAGGCACAGCGCAGCGGCGCAAAGCAAGCGCGCGAGACGCCGAACGGCCCCGTCCCCGAGCGGCCTCATCGCCCCGCGTCCCTTGCGGAAGGTTCATCGTAAACGTAGACGCCGCAGGTGAAGCGATGCGGCGGGGCCGCGCTCTTCTCGTCGCGCGCCTCGAGATCCATGGCGGCGCGGCTGAGCGTTTTCAGGAGGTTCATTCCGAGTTGCCGCGCCAGCGCATCCAGCTTCGCCACGCTTTCCTTCGACAGCCTGTCGTAATGAACGCTGCGCTCCAGCCGCGGCTCGGCGGTGCCGAGCAGGTTGCTCGTCGCCGCGGCCGCGTGATCGTGAAGATCGTGGGCGAAGTAGAAGATCTTCTCCTCGACGCTTCCCTGCGGAACGAAGGCATCGGTGTTCAGCACGACGCGATTCTCGTCGTCGATGGAGACGATCCCCAGCCGCAGCCACTCGTCGAGGACCACTCGCGCCCTGATGTCCTTGCTTTGGCTTGCGACAAGATCGTCGAACGAGATGCCGTCGCCGCTCCTGGCGTGGCGGGGCAGGGGACGCGGCCGGCCTTCCTCGTCGATGAAGGGAGCGGCACCGACCCAGCGGGCCACGAGCTGCGCGCCGAACGACACGGATTCCGGCATGGCCGCTTCCTCGCCGTCTCCGGCGTTCCGCAGCCGCTTGATGTCCCGCCGTTGCAGTCCCGTCAGAAGGTTGATCCGGCTATCGGTCGATTGCTTGCCGTCGAGCGGGAAATCGGCCCGGGCGACATCGACGAATAGGCCTTTCAGCAGCTCGGCAAGCATCGGATAGGTGATGCCGCTCGCGATCATCAAGCGGACCAGCGGACGCAACACCTTCCGGACGGCCGGAATTCTCGCTGTCGTCGCGCCTGGAGGGTTCATGTGGTCAGTCGGCCAAATCGCGTCACAAAAAAATTTTAGCACGTAAAGCGTTGACGTGTGCATTTTACACACATATACTCCAGTTGCGTGTGCAAATAACACACGCACTTTCCACAGAGCCGATTCAGTTTTTCTTACTTCAAGGGATATCGATCATGAGAACACGGATCACGAAGATAGCTGTCGGGGCGTTGGTCATAGCGTTGAGCGGTTCGGCGAGTGCCATGGGGCCGTTGATCATGGCGGTCGGGGCCAAGATGGGAATCGGCGCCGCTGCCGCCGGAATGGGCATGGCCGCCGCTGGCGCCGCGGCCGGGGCCGGCATGGCCGCGGGCGCAGGCGGGGCCGGCATGGCAGCGGGCGCGGCGGGTGCCGGTATGGAGGCGGGTGCGGGTGCTGGCATGGGTGCGAGTGCGGGTGCCAGCATGGGTGCGGGTGCCGGTATGGGCGCGACTGCGGGTGCCGGCATGTCCGGGGGTGCCATGGGCGGTGGGACCGATATGGCCGCGGGAGCCGGAACGCAAGCCGCTACGTCCGCGACTGCTCCGGGTTCGGCAACCGCCAATGCGGTCGGCATGGCGGCAGGATCAAACCTGAGCCGTTGAACGATCCGCGGCGACGAACCGGCGCAACGTTCGTCGCCGCTGCGCGATGCGACGACCGGTGCCGCCTCGCCCTCGCTCTGGGCACCGACTGCTCGCGCGCAGGCACGGCGGCTCCGGGCCCACACCCCTCGCGATGGCCGGCCGTCTACCCTACGGCCATGCAAACGTACTTCACCTCGAGGTAGTCCTCGAGTCCATACTTCGATCCCTCGCGCCCGATGCCCGATTGCTTGACGCCGCCGAAGGGCGCCACTTCGTTCGAGATGATGCCGGTGTTGACGCCGACCATGCCGTACTCCAGCGCTTCGGCGACGCGCCAGACGCGGCCGATGTCGCGGCCGTAGAAGTAGCTCGCCAGGCCGTATTCGGTGGCGTTCGCCAGCGCGATCGCCTCGGCCTCTGTCCTGAACCTGAACAGCGGCGCGACCGGACCGAAGGTCTCCTCGCGCGCGCAGCGCATTTCGGGCGTCACGTTCGCGAGCACCGTCGGTTCGAAGAACGTGCCGCCGCGGCGGTGGCGCTTGCCGCCGGTGAGGACGCGCGCGCCTTTCGCCAGCGCGTCGGCGACATGCGCCTCGACCTTCGCCAGCGCCTGCTCGTCGATCAGCGGCCCTAGCACGGTCCCTTCCTCGGTGCCCGCGCCCACTTTGAATTCGGCGACCTTCGCCGCCAGCTTCGCGGCGAACTCCTCGTAGACGCCTTCCTGCACCAGCAGCCGGTTGGCGCAGACGCAGGTCTGCCCGGTGTTGCGGTACTTGCTGGCGATGGCGCCGGCCACCGCGGCGTCGATATCGGCGTCGTCGAAGACGATGAACGGCGCGTTGCCGCCCAGCTCGAGCGAAATCTTCTTCACCGTCGGCGCGCATTGCGCCATCAGCAGGCGCCCCACTTCGGTGGAGCCGGTGAACGAGAGCTTGCGCACCGTCGGGTTCGCCGTGAGCTCGCCGCCGATCTTCGCCGCCGACGCGGCGGCGCCCGTCACGACGTTGAACACGCCCGCGGGGAATCCGGCCCGGTGGGCGAGCTCGGCCAGCGCCAGCGCGCTGAGCGGCGTCTGCTCGGCCGGCTTGACGACGACGGTGCAGCCGGCCGCCAGCGCCGGCGCCACCTTGCGCGTGATCATCGCGGCCGGGAAGTTCCACGGCGTAATGGCGGCGCAGACGCCGACCGGCTGCTTGAGCACCACGATGCGCGTCTTGGCATCGGGACTCGGCATCGTATCGCCGTAGGCGCGCTTGCCCTCCTCCGCGAACCATTCGACGAAGCTGGCGCCGTAGATCACTTCGCCGCGCGCCTCGGCCAGCGGCTTGCCTTGTTCGGAGGTCATCAGCAAGGCGAGGTCGTCGGCATTCGCCACGATCAGGTCGAACCAGCGGCGCATCGTGGCCGCGCGCCGCTTCGCCGTGAGCGCGCGCCACGCGGGCCAGGCGGCATCCGCCGCGGCGATGGCGCGGCGCGTTTCCGTCCCGCCCATGTCAGGCACGTTCGCGATGATCTCGCCGCTCGCCGGGTTGCGCACCGCGAACGTCGCCCCGCTCTCGGCGGGAGTCCAGTCGCCCGCGACGTAGGCACGGTCGCGCAGCAGTTTGGCATCCTTCAATTCCATGATTTTTCTCCCGTTTTTTGGCATATCCGATTCGAGTCTACCGGAACACAATTGTTCCATGCGCCGCGGTCCCTCAACCCTTCTCGCCTCTGCCGGCCTCGCCGTCGGCGCCGCGCTGACGCTGTCCGCCTGCTCCATGCTTGCGTCATCGCCGCCGGCGGCGGTCGAGCGTCCGGCGGCGACCGAAGAGGCGCCGGAGATCTCGTCGAAGGCGCAGGACGTCGTGGTCTTCGCTTTGGGGCTCGTCGAAACCGGCTATCGCTTCGGCGGCAAGAATCCCGATGCCGGCCTCGACTGCAGCGGCATGGTGAGCTACGTCTTCGACAAGGCCGCCAACATGAAGCTGTTCGGTTCCGCCGCGGACATCGCCCGGAAGGGGCGGCGCATCGACATGGCGTCGCTCAAGCCCGGCGACCTCGTCTTCTTCAACACCCGCCACAAGCCGTACTCGCACGTCGGCATCTACATCGGCGACGGCCGCTTCGTGCACGCGCCCAGCAGCGCCGGCAAGGTGCGCGCCGAAAGCCTAAAATCCGGCTGGTTCGCAGCGCGCTTCGAGGAAGCGCGCAGCTATCTCGAATAACTCCTTGACGATCGAAATCAGCGAAGAAGCGGGCGTGCGCAGCCTGCATTTCGGCTCCGACTGGGTGCAGGGCGCCATGCGCATCGCGCGGCCCTTCGCGCTCGAGCTCGAATACACGCGCGAGATGATGGCGGCGCTGCTGCTGCGCCCGCAGCGCGACTGGCCGCGGCGCGCGCTGCTGATCGGGCTGGGCGCGGGATCGCTGGCCAAGTTTCTCTGGCGCTACCGGCCGCAGGCGAAGCTCGTCGTGGTCGAGATCAATCCCGCGGTCGTCGCCGCCGCGCGCCAGTATTTCAAGGTCCCCGACGATCCGCAGCGCCTGCATGTCGAGATCGACGACGGTGCCAACTATGTCGCGCGCAGCACGCGGCGCTTCGACCTGATCATGGTCGACGGCTTCGACGCCAACGCGCGCCCGGGCCAACTCGACACGCCGGCCTTCTACCTGAACTGCAAGGCGCGCCTCTCCGACGAGGGCATCCTGGCGGCGAACCTGCTGTCGCGGCGCAAGGACTACCGCGTCAGCCTCGAGCGCATCGACGTGGCCTTCGACGGCCGCGCGCTGTCCTTTCCCTCGTGCGGCAGCGGCAACGCCGTCGCTTTCGCCGCCACCGGCGAGACGGTGAAGATGACGGTGCCGGAGCTGAAGACGGCCGCGCTCGAGCTCAAGAAGGAAAGCGGCCTCAACCTGCTGCCGACGCTGGTGCGCCTCGAGCAGGCGCGCACCTGCCGCGACGGCATGCTCGTGCTGTAGCGGCTGCGAATGGTCGCGGCCGGGGCGCCGGACGGCGCGAGGTTCGCGGTCAGATGGCGCCTGCCGCGGCAAGCGCGGCGATCTCGCTCCGACTGAAACCCCAGGCGCCGAGCACCTCGGCCGAATGCTCGCCGGCCGCCGTCGGCGCCGCGCGCCGGATATCGCCCGGCGTGCGCGAGAGGCGCGGCGCCGGGGCCGGCTGGGTGATGCCGGCATGCTCGACGAATGTCCGCCGCGCGGCGTTGTGCGGATGGCGCGGCGCTTCGTCGAGATCGAGCACGGGCGCGACGCAGGCATCCGTCCTCTCCAGCAGCGCGCACCATTCGTCGCGCCTCCTTGTCGCGAACGCCGCTTCGAGCCGCGCACGCAGCCGCGGCCAGTTCGCGGCCTCCCAGCGCCCGGCGAATTCCTCCTTCGCCAAGCCGAGCTTCTCCAGCAGCGCGTCGTGGAATTGCGGCTCGATCGGACCGACGGCGAGCCACTTGCCGTCGGCGCAGCGGTAGGTGCCGTAGAACGGTGCGCCGCCGTCGAGCAGGTTGGCTTCGCGCTGGTTGCTCCAGTGCCCCGCCGCCTTGAAGCTGTACTGCATAGCCATCAGCAGCGCGGCGCCGTCCGTCATCGCGGCGTCGACGACCTGGCCCTGGCCCGAGCGCCGCGCCTCGAGCAGCGCGGCGAGCACGCCGGCGACGAGGAACATCGCGCCGCCGCCGAAATCGCCGACGAGGTTGAGCGGCGGTACGGGCTGGTCGCGCTTGCCGGTCGCGTGCAGCGCGCCGCTCAGCGCGATGTAGTCGATGTCGTGGCCGGCGGTCTGCGCCAGCGGACCGTACTGGCCCCAGCCGGTGACGCGGCCGAAGACGAGGCGCGGATTGCGCGCCAGGCAGGCGTCGGGGCCGAGTCCCAGCCGTTCCATCACGCCGGGCCGGAAGCCTTCGATCAGCGCGTCGGAGCGTTCGACGAGCCGCAGCAGCGCGGCGACGGCCTCCGGCTTCTTGAGATCCAGCGCCAGCGAGCGCCGGCCGCGGTTGAGAAAGCCGTAGCTTTTCAGCGTGTCGAAGGCGGTGTCGCCGGGCGGCGCCTTGCGGTCGATGCGGATCACCTCGGCGCCCATGTCGGCGAGCCACATCGCGGCGAACGGCGCCGGCCCGATGCCGGCCATCTCGATGACGCGTATCCCCTCGAGCGGTCCCATGCTGTCTTCACCCGGTCGTTATACTGGCGGGCCTATTGAACCACGAGGAGTGCCGCATGGCCATGCCGGACCCGGCCGAGACGGCGGTCGTCGACGCCGCCATCGAATCGCGCCGCTCGATGCGCGCCTATCTCGACGTCCCCGTGCCGCGGGCCACCGTCGAGCGCATTCTCGAAGTGGCGGCGCGCGCGCCGTCCGGCACCAACATGCAGCCGTGGCATGTCCACGTGCTGACCGGCGGCGCCCGCGACGCGCTGGTCGAGGCGGTCTGCGCCGCCTACGACGGCGAGCAGGCGCACGCCTACGAGTACGACTACTATCCGGCCGAGTTCTTCGAGCCGTATCTGGGCCGCCGGCGCAAGGTCGGCATCGACCTCTACAGGCTCGTCGGCATCACCAAGGGCGACGCGGCGGCGATGCGCGCGCAGCATCGGCGCAACTTCGAATTCTTCGGCGCCCCGGTGGGGATGATCTTCACCATCGACCGCCGCCTGGGCAAGGGCAGCTGGTTCGACTACGGCATGTTCCTGCAGAACGTCATGGTCGCCGCGCGCGCCCGCGGCCTCGACACCTGCCCGCAGGCGGCCTGGGCGCAGTTCCACCGCGTCATCGCGGCGAAGCTCCAACTGCCGCCGGAGCAGATGGTCGTCTGCGGCCTGGCGCTCGGCTACGCCGACGAGAGCGATCCGGCCAACAAGCTCGTCACCGAGCGCGCGCCCGTCGGCGAGTTCGCCGTCTTCCGCGACTGAGGCCGGTCAGAGCAGCTCTTCGCGGATGAAGGCGGCGGCGCGCGCATCGCGCGGCTGCCGGAAGAAATCGGCCGCCGGCGACTGTTCGACCGCGCGGCCCTCGTCGATGAAGACGACCTCGTCCGCCAGGCGGCGCGCCTGGCCGAGGTTGTGGGTAGTCATGAGGATGCGCGTGCCGGCGTCGGCGAATTCGCCGATGATGCGCTCGACCTCGCGGCTGCTGGCCGGATCGAGGCTCGCCGTCGGCTCGTCGAGGAACAGCAGCTGCGGTTCCAGCGCCCAGGCGCGCGCCAAGGCGACGCGCTGCTGCTCGCCGCCGGAGAGCACGCGCGCGGCGCGCCCGTGCAGGTGCGCCAGCCCGACGCGCTCGAGCGCCTCGTGTGCGCGGCGCTCGCGCTCGCCGTCGCCGACGCGCACGAGCTTGAGGCCGTAGAGCACGTTCTTGAAGACGGTGGTGCGCAGCATGATGGGCCGCTGGAACACCATCGCCTGGCGCAGCGGCTCGGTCCAGCGCACGCTGCCGACCGAAGGCTTCAGCAGGCCGTGGATCAGCCGCAGCAGCGTGCTCTTGCCGGCGCCGTTGGGACCGAGGATCAGCGTGCGCCGCGCCGCGAAGCTCAGGTTGATCTCGCGCACGATGGTGTGGCCGCGCTCGGCCAGGCCGAGGCTTTCGAGGCGCAGGTACTCGCTCATGCCGTCCCCACGCGGAGTCTCGCCGCCGGGCCGTCCCAAGGCGAGACGGCGGGTTCGCGGAGCGAACATCCGCTCCGATGCTGGCCAGCCCTGCCGCCAAATAATCGAGCGTAGCGAGCTTGCGGGCTCCCCCTCCGCGAGGAGGGGGCCGGGGGGAGGCGGGTCATCATCCCCACCTCCGCGCCGCCCAGCCGCGCAGCAGGTAGGCGACGGCGTTGATGCCCAGCACCAGCGCGATCAGCACGAAGCCCAGCGCCAGCGCCAGCGGCAGGTCGCCCTTGCTGGTCTCCAGCGCGATCGTCGTCGTCATGACGCGCGTGGCGCCGTCGATGTTGCCGCCGACGATCATCACCGCGCCGACTTCGGCGATGGCGCGGCCGAAGCCCGCGAGCCCGGCCGTCAGCAGCGAGAAGCGCCCGTCCCACAGCAGCGTCGCGGCCGCGCGCGGCCGGCTGGCGCCGAGCGAGCGCAGCTGCTCGCGGTATTCGCTCCAGGCGTCGGCGATTACCTGGCGCGTCAGCGCCGCGACGATCGGCGCGACCAGCACGGCCTGGGCGATGACCATCGCCCCGGGCGTGAACAGCAAGCCCCAGGAGCCGAGCGGCCCGGCGCGCGACAGCATCAGGTAGATCAGCAGGCCGACGGCGACCGGCGGCAGGCCCATCATGCCGTTGAACAGCACGATCAGCACGCGGCGCCCGGCGAAGCGCCCGACGGCGAGCCAAGCGCCGATCGGCATGCCGGCGATGCAGGCGATCAGCGTGGCGGAGAGGCTCACGCGCAGGCTCAGGCCCACGATGCCGTAGAGCTTGGCGTCGGCGCCGGCGATCAGGCTCGCGGCGAGACCCAGGCTCGTGGAGATTTCGTCCATGACGGGCGTGAGAGTACCAGAGGCGAAGGCCGCCCGACGGGCGTATATAGTGAAGGCATGCTGGACGTCGTCGACTGCATGCGCCGCTACAACGCGGGCCGCGATCCCGAGCGCCTCGCGCTCAAGTACGCCAAGATGAGCGCGAGCCCGTTCGTGTTCCTGCGCGGCCGCGCAGGTCGATGCCGATTGGCGCGCGTTTGCGCAAGCCGCGACGGCGCCTTCGCCTTATGACAGGGCGCCGAGCACCGCTGCGGCGGTAACGCCGAGAATCCGGATCCGCTTGGCGCGCGACGTCTGCCCCGACACGAGGTCGACACGCGACTTCGGCACGCCCAGCGCTTTGGAGAGAAAAGCGATCAGCGCATCGTTCGCCTTGCCGTCGACGGGCGGCGCGGCGAGCCGGATCTTCAGCGCGTCGCCGTGCAGTCCGGCGGTTTCGGTGCGGCGGGCGCCGGGCTGGATGTGCAGCGTGAGGACCACGCCGTCGCCGTCGGCGCGCAGCCAGCCGGCCGGATCAGAAGACAATGCCGAGGGCCGCCGCCTTCAGCGAGGCGAGGAAGCTGAGCAGCAGCTGCAGCAGCAGCAGCAGGAACAGCGGCGAGAGATCGAGGCCGGCGATCGGCGGGATGAGGCGGCGGAACGGCCGCAGGAAGGGCTCCGCGACGGCGTTGAACACGGGGGCCAGCGGCGCGTAGGGGTTGACCCACGACAGGATGACGACGCCGAGCGTGACGCCGATGATCAGGTAGGCGCCGGTGCGCAGCGTCTCGATGAAGGCGGCGAGCAGCGCGGGCACGACCAGATCGCCGCTGGCGTGCGCACCGAAGATGCCCAGCACCAGCAGCATGCCGGCGAGTTCCACGAGCCACGCCATGATCAGCGAGGCCAGGTCGAGGCCGCGGAATCCCGGCACGACGCGGCGCAGCGGCAGCACGCCCCAGTCGGTGAGCGCGATGACGAAGCGGCCGATCGGGTTGCGGAACGGGGCGCGCGTCCATTGCAGGATGAAGCGCAGCATGAACAGCCCGGCGAAGAATCCCGCCGCGAGGTCGACGAGCTGCATCAGCAGCTGGGTGAACACGCCCGCCGCCGGCATCAGTCCTGCCCCAGGATGTCGCCGAGCTCGCGGCCGCGCGCGTTGGCCGCCTGCACGCCGCGCTCGATGGCGGCGCGGATGCCGTCGGCCTCGAACGACTTGAGGGCGGCTTCGGTGGTGCCGCCTTTCGAGGTGACGCGCTCGCGCAGCGCCGCGATGGTCTCGCCGCTGGTTTCCGCGAGCTTGGCGGCGCCGAGGAAGGTGTCGACGGCGAGCATGCGCGCGGCGTGCAATTCGAGCCCGAGGTTGATCGCGGCGGTTTCGAGCGCCTCGATGAAGTAGAAGACGTAGGCCGGGCCGCTGCCGGAGATGGCGGTGACCGGGTCCATCATGCTCTCGTCGGCGACCCAGATGATGCGGCCGACGGCGGCGAGGATCTTCTCGGCCGTCATGCGCCCGTCGAGCTCGACGCTGGGATCGGCGAAGAGGCCGGTGACGCCCGCGCCGATCAGCGCCGGCGTGTTCGGCATGGTGCGCACCAGCTTGCGGTGGCCGCCGAGCCAGCGCGAGAGGTCCGCCAGCCGCAGGCCGGCGGCGATGCTGACGACGAGCTGGTCGGCCAGCTTGCCGGCGGCCGGCGCGATCGCCTCCTTCATCTGCTGCGGCTTGACGGCGAGCACGAGCGTCTCGCAGTTGAGCGCCGCCGCGTCGATGACCGGCGTGCAGCGCAGGCCGAATTCGTCGCTGAGCTGGTTGCGCTTTTCCTCGGACGGCTCGACCACCTGCATGCCGGCCGCCGAGAAGCCTTGCTTGCGCAGGCCGCCGATCAGCGCGACCGCCATGTTGCCGCCGCCGATGAATGTGATTTTCATGCGCTTATCCTTTCAGCGCGCTATTGTGCCACGGGCTCGCCGTGCGCCGGCCGCGTTCCGAAGATGGCCGTGCCGACGCGCACCAGGCTGGCGCCTTCGGCGATCGCCGCCTCGAGATCGTCGGACATGCCCATGGAGAGGGTGTCGAGATGGATGCCGCAGTCCGCGGCGATGCGGTCGCGCAGGCCCCGCAGCTCGGCGAAGCGGCGGCGCTGCAGGGCGGCGTCCGCGGTCGGCTCGGGAATCGCCATGAGGCCGCGCAGCGCCAGGCGGGGCAGCTCGCCGACGCGCCGTGCGAGGTCGAGCGCCTGCTCGGGCGCGCAGCCGCTCTTGCTCGCTTCGCCGGACACGTTCACCTGCAGGCAGACCTGCAGGGGCGGCATCGCTGCGGGGCGCTGCGCCGACAGGCGCTCGGCGATCTTGTACCGCTCGATCGAATGCACCCAGGCGAAGCGCTCCGCCACCGCGCGCGTCTTGTTGCTCTGCAAGGGGCCGATGAAGTGCCATTCGAGGCCGAGATCCGCCAGCGTGGTCATCTTGGCCACCGCTTCCTGCACGTAGCTCTCGCCGAATTCGCGCTGGCCGCAGTCCGCCGCGGCGCGCACGGCGGCGGCGGGCCAGGTCTTGGAAACCGCGAGCAGCCGCACGCCGGCCGGGTCGCGGCTGGCCGCGGCGCAGGCCGCCGCGATGCGCTTCCGTACATCTTGCAAGTTGGCGGAGATTGATGTCATATAGCGGCCTCAAGTATACCGACCCCCAAGGACGGCTCATGGACATCACCGAACTGCTCGCATTCGTCGTCAAGAACAAAGCCTCCGACCTGCATCTCTCCTCCGGCCTGCCGCCGATGATCCGCGTGCACGGCGACATCCGCCGCATCAACCTGCCGCCGCTCGAGCACAAGGACGTGCACGCCATGGTGTACGACATCATGAACGACGGCCAGCGCAAGGTGTACGAGGAGAACATGGACATCGACTTCTCGTTCGCCGTGCCGGGCCTGGCGCGCTTCCGCGTCAATGCCTACGTGCAGAACCGCGGCGCCGCCGCCGTGTTCCGCACGATTCCCTCGAAGGTGCTGACGCTCGAGCAGTTGAACGCGCCGAAGATCTTCGCCGAGATCGCGCGCACGCCGCGCGGCGTGGTGCTGGTGACGGGACCGACGGGTTCGGGCAAGTCGACGACGCTGGCCGCCATGGTCGACGACATCAACGAGAACGACTACGGCCACATCCTGACGGTCGAAGACCCGATCGAATTCGTGCACGAATCGAAGAAGTGCCTGGTGAACCAGCGCGAAGTCGGCCCGCACGTGAAATCCTTCTCGCAGGCGCTGAAGTCGGCGCTGCGCGAAGACCCGGACGTGATCCTGGTCGGCGAAATGCGCGACCTCGAGACCATCGGCCTGGCGCTCTCGGCGGCGGAAACCGGCCACCTGGTGTTCGGCACGCTGCACACGAGTTCGGCGGCCAAGACGGTCGACCGCATCGTGGACGTCTTCCCGGCGGCCGAGAAGGAAATGGTGCGCGCGATGCTGTCGGAAAGCCTGCGCGCGGTGATCTCGCAGACGCTGCTCAAGACCAAGGACGGCTCCGGCCGCGTCGCCGCGCACGAGATCATGATCGGCACTCCCGCCATCCGCAACCTGATCCGCGAAAACAAGATTGCGCAGATGTATTCCGCGATCCAAACTGGACAGCAGTTCGGCATGCAGACGCTGGACCAGAACCTCCAGGATCTGGTGAAGCGGGGTATCGTTTCTTCCGCTGAAGCTCGCAGCAAGGCGGCGAACAAAGACAATTTCCCGGGCTGAAGGCCCGGGACATTGCGTCGTAGGCTAACTTGCCGCAGGCAAGTTAAGCTCGCGACGCGAGCGGCCGGAGACACAATTGCGACGAATTGCGTCGTAGGCTAACGTAAGCGAAGCGAACGTTAAGCGATCGTAGGGCGCGGCCGGAGACACAACTTCCCCGGCACACTTTGGAGTTCGTTATGGAACGCGACGAAGGCGTCAAATTCATGCACCAGCTTCTGCAGATGATGCTGCAGAAGAAAGGCTCGGACCTTTTCATCACGGCCGGCTTCCCGCCGGCCATCAAGATCGACAGCAAGATGACGCCGGTGACGCAGCAGGCGCTCACGCAGCAGCACACCATCGAACTGTGCCGCGCGGTGATGAACGACAAGCAGGCGGCGGAGTTCGAGGCGACCAAGGAATGCAACTTCGCCATCAGCCCGGCCGGCATCGGCCGCTTCCGCGTCAACGCCTTCATGCAGCAGGGGCGCGCCGGCATGGTGCTGCGCACGATCAACACCAAGATTCCCGACTTCGACGACCTCAAGCTGCCGCCGGTGCTCAAGGACGTGGCGATGACCAAGCGCGGCCTGGTGCTGTTCGTCGGCGGCACGGGCTCGGGCAAGTCGACCTCGATGGCGGCGATGATCGGCTACCGCAACAAGAACTCCTACGGCCACATCATCACGATCGAGGACCCGGTCGAATACGTGCATGAGCACATCAACTGCATCATCACGCAGCGCGAAGTCGGCGTCGACACCGAGTCCTGGGAAGCGGCGCTGAAGAACACGCTGCGCCAGGCGCCCGACGTCATCCTGATCGGCGAGATCCGCGACCGCGAAGTCATGGAGCACGCCATCGCCTTCGCCGAGACCGGCCACCTGGCGCTCGGCACGCTGCACGCCAATAACTCCAACCAGGCGATGGACCGCATCATCAACTTCTTCCCCGAGGAGCGCCGGCCGCAGCTGCTGATGGACCTGTCGCTGAACCTCAAGGCGGTGGTCTCGCAGCGCCTGATCCCGCTCAAGGAAGGCAAGGGCCGCGCCGCGGCGATCGAGATCCTGCTGAACTCGCCGCTGATCTCCGACCTCATCGGCAAGGGCGAGGTGCATGGCATCAAGGAGATCATGAAGAAGTCGCGCGAACTCGGCATGGTCACGTTCGACCAGGCCCTGTTCGATCTCTACGAAGCCGACAGGATCAGCTACGAGGACGCCCTGCGCTTCGCCGACTCGATGAACGAAGTGCGCCTGCAGATCAAGCTGCATGGCAAGGATTCGAAGGACAAGGATCTGAACGCCGGGATTCAGCAGCTCGATATCGTCTAGGGACAGACCCCAATTGTTTCCGAGACGCCGAGCGCGCTCGGCCCGACGGGGTGCCCTGCTGCGCTGCGTGTCCCCCGGCGGACAAGAGCGATAAGGCGTCCGCCTCCTCCTTTACCTCCGCGCAGCAGGGCACCCCATCAGCCCGGCGAGGAACCGCCGCAGCCCTCTGGCCGAGCGACGTGAGCGTCCGGTTTTAGGCGATCTAATGGACCTCGAAAACCGTTAAAGAACAATACGCGCGTCTTTCGACCGGGCGCCTCCTTTGCCGTGTGGCGGATGACTGGACTGACTACCGAAAACGGCCGAGGCCGTGTAAAAAGGAGGCTTCGCGCACGAGTCATCTCAGCCCCGGCTGCGGACCGTCGGGACGCCCGGTTTTACAGCGAGTAGGTTCCATATGTATCGATTGATCTTGCGCTTTATCCGTTGCCCGAGTTTGCACCTCGCCGCTTGGCTTGCGGCTACGGCCCTGTTGTCTTGCGGTAGCGCCCTGGCCGCCGAAGACATGACCTACCTGGAAACCGCGGGCCGCTACGGCGATCTGCAGACGCAAGTGGAAGGCCGGCTGGCCTTGGGTGAAAAGGCGAACTCAACGCTGCTCTCCTACCTTTGCATTGCGTACGGCAAGCTCAAGCTTTATGACAAACTGTTCGACTGCGTCGACAAGCTTGAAGAGAGCACGCGACGCGGCGACATCGAATTCGAACTGGACCAGCATGTGATGTTCATATCGGCATCCGATGCGAGGCCGCTGCCCGAGACCTTGCGGGCACAGGCGAATTTCGAGCTTGGTGAATATGACAAAGCGACAGCATTTGCAGCCGGCGCGTTGGACATCCTCGTTAGTACGCCGGAGCGGGGCGGAACCTCGCTCTACCCGACGGTGCGCTATCGCATCATGAACCTCGAGGTCATGGCGCTTTCGGCAGTGCAGATGGGCGACACGAAGGCGGCGGAACGGCTTGCGCGGCAGATCGAGGACGTCTCGCGTCCCTTCATCGGCGGCCGTATGTGGGGCTGGATGAAGAACAACGCCTTGGCGCGCGTGTATCTGGCGATGGGGCGCTACCGGGAGGCGCTCGAAGACATTCCAGACAATTCTTCCGGGATGAAGATCGTTGTTTCATTCGTCAACGGTCTGGGGCCCTATGCCTACCGCGGTGACAGCACAACGACGGTCATCGAAATTCCGCGCCTCGTAATGCGCGGCAAGGCACTGGAAGAAACGGGCAAGCTCGATGAGGCGGCGGCGGCGTTCGACGAGGTGCTGGCCACTCCGCGTATCAAGGACATGGGCGATCTCCACTGGATCTCGCTGTTCGAACGCGGACGCATATTCGAGGCGGACGGGCGGCCGGAACAGGCAACGGCGCTGTACCGGCAGGCCGTGGAGGCTATCGAGCTGCAGCGCTCGACGATCAAGACCGAGGCCGCCAAGATAGGATTCGTCGGCGACAAACAGGCCGCTTACGGCCGGCTCGTTGCGGTCTTGATAAAGCAGGGACACACTGCCGAGGCCTTCGAATACGTCGAGCGGGCCAAGGCGCGCGCATTGGTGGATATGCTGGCGTCAAAGAAGGACTTTGGTACCGTGGGCGGCGATCCCGAAAAGATTCGGCAGGTCCTGGCGCTGCTCGATGGTGCCGATGCCGCCGGGCATAGCCAGGGCCGGGGCGCCGAACCTTACACGGGAGAGTCCGGCGGGACGCGCAACCTCGCGCTTGCGCGGACGCAGCTCCAGGCTGCGGCGCCAGAATTGGCCACGCTCGTCACTGTGAGCGCGGTACCGTCCGATGAACTCAAGGCGCTGGTCGGTCCGGACGAGGCACTGGTGGAGTATTACGGCCAGGGCCAGGACTTCTACGCCTTCGTGGTCGATCGGCAGAAGTTGCAGGCGGTCAGGATCGATGCGAGCGGCCTCGATCAGCGCGTGCGAGACTTGCGTGCCGCGATCCAGCAGATTGATAGCGACGCTTGGCGGGCGCAGGCGCAAGCGCTCTATGCTCAGCTTTGGCAACCTGTCGCCGACCGGGTCGCGGCCGGCAAGATCATACTTGTGCCGCACGGCGCATTGCATTACCTGCCCTTTGCGGCACTGGTCGCCCCGGACGGCGGTTTCCTTGGCGATCGCTACGCGCTCCGCTTGCTCCCCAGCGCCTCCGTGCTGAAATTCCTGCGGCCCGCATCACCGAGCGGCCGGGCGCCGCTGCTGGCTCTGGGCGATCCCGACCTAGGCGATCCCCGCTACGATCTGCGTTTCGCCGAGGAAGAGGCGAGAACGGTGGCCGGCATCTTTCCGGGTTCGCGCGTGCTGGTGCGCAAGGTGGCGTCGAAGGCGAACTTCAAGGCCGTGCACGGCGCATTCGCGCGCATCCACTTTGCCACGCACGGCGAATTCAACGCCGATCAGCCCCTCGCGTCGGGACTGCACTTGGCGAAGGACGGCGGCGGCGACGATCTGCTGACCGTCAGCGAACTCTATTCGATGAACCTCGACGCCGATCTCGTGACGCTGTCGGCATGCGAGACGGGACTCGGCAAAGTAGCGAACGGCGATGACGTGGTAGGCCTGACGCGCGGATTCCTGTATGCAGGCGCCAGTTCTATTGTGGCAAGCCTCTGGAGTGTCGACGACAAGGCTACCGCCCTTCTGATGGAGACCTTTTATCGCAATCTGGCCACCACGAACAAGGAAGAAGCACTCCGTCAGGCTCAGGCGACGACGCGCAAAAGCTTCCCGCAGCCATTCTTCTGGGCGGCCTTCCAACTGACCGGTAGAGGCGATTGAGGCGCCCGAATTTACGCAAGGCGTTCCATGCCGAATGGCGGCTTCCAGGGATCGGAATTTCGCTGACCGGTTTCCGGCTACGAATCCGAAGAGAGGATGATTTCTCCCCGACCCGAAACGGTCAGCCGCAGACAGGAAAGCGGACGAATCTCAGTGGCGATGGCGGTGGTGTAAGTCAGGGAGGTGCGGATGAACGTGGCCGAGTGACACGTGCTTGTGGGGATGGGTGTGAGGTTCCGGCCCTTCCGTTCCGTTGTGACTGTGTTGATGGTGGATGTCGTGGGCATGGCGATGCGTATGCTCCATTATGTCGTGCTCGTGGTAGTGGCCGTGCCGTTCCGTCAGTACGAGCCAGGTACCTAGCAGCATGAGCCCGGATGCGCCGGTAAGCCTCGCGGTCATCGGTTCGTTGAGGAGCAGCACGGACACGACTGCGCCGATGAATGGCGCCGTCCCAAAATGCGCCGCCGTACGAGCGCTCCCCAAGTGACGCAGCGCCAGGATGTAGCAAAGCAAGCTTGCGCCATAGCTCAGGCTGCCAAGGAGCAGTGCTTCGCCAGCGTACGCCATCGCAGGCAAGGGTTCGCCCGCGAACAGGCCGAGTGCCAGGTTAACGGTGCCCGCAGCGAGACCCTTCAACATAGCGATCACCACGGGATCACCGCCCGAGATCGGTCGGGTGAGATTGTTGTCGAGTCCCCAGAGGCCGCAGGCGGCCACTACGGCGAGCGCATGCAGCGACAACCCAAAGCTGGTTCCCGGCTCGTAGGCAAGCAATGCGCCGGCCGCGACCATCAACGCGGAAGCCATCCAGACGCGGGCATCGATGGCCTCATGGAAAGCCAGCGCAGCGATCAGCGTGGTGAGCACGCCTTCTGTCGACAGCAACAGGGACGCGCCTGACGCGAATACGCCGGTCAGGCCCCACAGCAGCAAGACCGGCGCCGCAATGCCGCCGCTAACCACGGCGCCAGCAAGCCAAGGCAGGTCGGCACTCGAAAGGGACGCTTCCCTCTCTGCAATTCCACTAATGCGGCGACCGAGCCAAACGAGCAGAAGACCCAGCCCGCTGCCGACATACAGGAGGCCAGCGAGCGATAGCGGCTGAATACCTCCAAGCAGCAGCTTTGACAGCGGCGCGCTGACGCCGAACAACGCGGCAGCTAGCAAAGCAAGGAATGCAAATCGTTGGAGGCCGTGGTCGATCATGTGCGAGAAGATACAGGGCGGACGAAGGACCGATTGTCGCATCCGTTCCGGGATGACCGCTAAAGCAGGCCGGCGGCGGCTATTGGCCGATGGGGTGAGGTCGCCAACGTCCGCTTCGGAGAAGTCGATTTCGCAGAGTCCGGTTTTGCGGAACGGCCGGTTTGGAGAAAGACGACCGGCGGCTTAGGGTCGTTCTGAGACAAATTGATGCTCTCGCACCTCGCTCAATCAGTGGCGGGTTGCGAGCCACAGAGCCGTAAGCCTAGAAAGCAAGAGCGGACGCGAAAACGGTTTTGCCGTTCCCGCGCCCGCAGCCAGGCTGCGCCCGGTCAGGCGAAGCCGTGCTTGACCATGGCGGCCTTCTCTTGCGGTTTGAACAGGTTGAAGCGCGGCAGGAACTTGTCCCAGTCGATCGAATGGCCGTCGATCTCGGGGCCGTCCACGCAGGCGTGCTTGCGCACCAGCTTGCCTTCGATGTTGACCGGCACCATGCAGGCGCCGCACATGCCGGTGGCGTCGACCATGATCGAGTTGAGGCTCGCCACGGTCTTCACGCCGTAGCCGCGCGTCAGGTCGCTCACGGCGCGCATCATCAGCGGCGGGCCGATGGTGACGACTTCGCCGATCTCGCGGCCCTGGCCCTTCTGCGCCTGCTGCAGCAGCATCTCGAGCGGGTCGGTGACGAAGCCCTTGATGCCGAAGCTGCCGTCGTTGCTGGTGTAGATGACGGCGAGGTGCTCCGGGAACTCGGCCTGGAGTTGCCCGACGCGTTCGTCTTCCTTGGTCCAGAACAATAGGTCGGCGTTGCGGAAGCCCGAGATCAGCGTGACGTGGTTGCCCATGCGCAGGTGCTCGCGCATGATCGGATAGACCGGCGGCAGGCCGACGCCGCCCGCGGTGAACACCACCGTCTTGTTGCCCTCGTAGCGGTGCAGTTCGCTCGGCAGGCCCAGGGGACCGGCGATGCCTGAGAACGACTCGCCGGCCTTCATCCGATTGATTGCGATCGAACTCACGCCCATCGCCTGGACCACGATGGTGATCGTGCCGGCCTTCGCATCCCAATCGGCGAGCGTCAGCGGGATCAGCTCGCCCTTGTCCCACGGCAGCACGCGCACGAACTGGCCCG
>DAIDAU010000239.1 GCA_027310465.1 Rhodocyclaceae bacterium | reverse complement strand
CTTCGTCGCCGAACTCCATGGCGAAGCGGCCGGCGTCGAAGTGGGCGCGGCGCTCGCAGTTCTCGTGGATCAGGCGGCCGTAGGCGAACTTGGGACGGCCCTTGTCGTCGATTTCGGGCAGCTTGCCGAAGGTGAGGAAATGCACGGCCGTGGCGAGGAAGTTGTACGGATTGGGCGGGCAGCCGGGAATCGTGACGACCGGCTTGCCGAGGATCTGCGCGACGCCGGAGGAGCCCGTCGGGCTCGAGTCGGCGCCGTTGGAGGGAAGCGTCGAAGGCATGCCGCCCCACGAGGCGCAGGAGCCGACCGCGATCACGGCCGCGGCGTCGGCCGCTGTTTCCTTCAGCATGTCGATCGCCGTCTGGCCGCCGACCTTGCAGTAGATGCCGTTCTGCTTGGTCGGGATGGCGCCTTCGACCACCAGGATGTACGTGCCCTTGTTGGCCTTCATCGCGGCCTTGCGCGCGGCCTCGGCCTGATGGCCGGCGGCGGCCATCAGCGTCTCGTGGTAGTCGAGGGAGATGACGTCGAGGATCAGCTTCTCGAGCGTCGGATGCTCGGCGCGCAGCAGCGATTCGGAGCAGCCCGTGCATTCCTGGAAATGCAGCCAGATCACCGACGGCCGCTTGGCGGATTCGACCGCCTTGGCCACGGCGGCTTCGGCGCCGGCCGGCAACCCCATCGTCGCGGCCAGGGTGGCGCAGAACTGCAGGAAGTCGCGCCGGGACATGTCGAGACGGCGTTCGACCTCGTCGAGCGCCTTTCGGCTCATATCGAAGATTTCGTTCATATTCCCCATGGTTATTGGTCCCCCTCCAGTTGACGGATCGCCGCGCGACCCGGGTGCTTAAGCGTCTGCAAATTGCATGCCGATGGCGCTTGGGCCGAAAAACCATGGTGGAATGGGCCCGCGCCGGGGGCGCCCTTTTTGCGCAATTCGTATATCGAAAGAAAAATGCCTACTTACTTTCCATCATGGAAACATCGTTTCCACATCGGAATCGGAAACCCAGTATGACGGGTTGATGATCCGAGGCTTCGCAGACCGGGTCGACCGCTATGCGAGTCACATTTTTCGCGAGATTCTCGCTGACGAAGAAGAAGTCGAAGCAGACCGGCGCCGGAATGAATTCCGACCGCACGAGACCAGTCGTCGGCGGATGGGGAAGCTGCGGATCGACCAGGGTCCAGGCGTCCCGCAGGCGCGGCGCGCGCTCGGCATCGCCGCCGAAAGGTTCCTGCAAGCGCCCATATTCGAAAGCGTCCGGCCCGAAGTTGAAGTCGCCGCAGATCAGCGCCACCTCGCCGCGCGGCAGAACCGCGAACGGCGGATCTGCATCGGCCGGGGAAGCCGGATGCTTCGCGTGCCCCCAGCCTTCGGCGTATAGATCGCGCAGCGCCTCCACCTGCGCGCGCCGCTGCCGGCCGGAATAGAACTCGAGATGCGTGGTGACGACGCGCAATGGCCCCGGCGGCGCCGCGACCACGGCTTCCAGCGCGACGCGCGGCATGCTCGGCGCGGACGGATCGGCCGGCCACGGCAGGCGATGGCGGAACACCTGCCGCACCGGAAAGCGCGACAGGATCATCTCGCCGAACTGCCGCCGCCCGCCCTGTCCGTCGGCGAGGTCGCTGCCGGCGGCGTAGATCGCCTCGTAGCCGGGCAGCATCGAGGCCAGCGCCGCGGCCTGATCGCCGAGCGGCCGGCCCGGCAGTCCGGGATGATTGACCGCCACTTCCTGCAGGCAGACGACGGCGGCGTCGATCGACTCCAGCTCGACCACAATGCGATCGAGGTCAACCTTCGTGTCCCTGCCGCGACCCCACTGGATATTCCACGTGCATACTCGCGTCTCGATCGGTTCGGCCATCGCAATCGCTCCCGAACGGTTATGCCCGGCGCAAATAATTGAATCGTCCGCCGTGCCAGGTTTGCTAATATCATCGTGATCGACACGGATGTCCGATCCGCTATCCCGCGACAAGAACTGAACGCCAACAGGGAGGGCTCGCGCCCATGAGTAAGACCATTATGCTCGTTGACGATTCGGCAACGATCCTGCTTTCGATTTCCAACATCCTCACCAAGGCCGGCTATGCCGTCGAGAAGGCCAGCAATGCGAACGACGGCCTCGACAAGTTCAAGAGCGGAACGAAGGTCGACCTGCTGATCACCGACCTCAACATGCCGGGCATGAACGGCATCGACTTCATCAAGGAAGTCCGCCAGCTGCCCAACTACAAGTTCATGCCGATCCTGTTTCTCACGACCGAGTCGCAGCAGAGCAAGCGCGCCGAGGCCAAGGCGGCGGGGGCATCGGGCTGGCTGGTGAAGCCGGCCACGGCCGACGAACTGCTCAACACGATCAAGCTGGTCGTGCGCTAGGAGCCGGCCATGAACGTCGGCCAGCTCTCCCGGCGTGCCACGCTGGTGTTCCTCGTCGTCAGCCTCGGCGCGGCGACCGCGGTCTATTTCTTCAACGACGATTTCCACACGATGTTCCTGCCGGCGATCGGCCTGTCGTCGCCGCTCGGCGACGCCCTGGGCACGGTGTTCATCGTCGGCGCGGCCTACGTCGGGCAGCGGCTGGTCTCCCTCGCCGTCTTCAAGGACACGATGCTGGGCCTCACGGCGCGCGAGCTGCAGGAGAGCCGCCTCGCCGACCGATGCTCGGCCGCCACCGAGCTGGTGGCCGGGGAACTCAAGCAGGTGCCGACCTTCAACAACGTCGTGCGCCAGCAGCTGGAGACCGTCGTCAAGGAAACCGAGAAGGCCGCGTTCGACATTTCCTCGCAGCTCCAGACCATCGACCAGGTGGTCACCGATCTTTCCAGCTTCGTGGATACGTCCTCGCACGAATCCGAGGAACTGATCAAGGCCTCCGAGTCGCGCATCGCCAACAACCGGGGGATGATCGCGACGCTCGACCGCTACATCCAGGAACGCCTCGCCGCCGGCGAAGCCGACCGCCAGCGCGTCGAGCAGGTGGTGGGCGAAGCCAAGTCGCTCGGCACCCTGGTGCAGCTGATCAAGGACATCTCGGGCCAGACCAACCTGCTGGCGCTCAACGCCGCCATCGAGGCAGCGCGCGCAGGCGAGGCCGGCCGCGGCTTCGCCGTGGTCGCCGACGAGGTGCGCAAGCTCTCTGCCGCCACCGACCAGGCCGTGACGCAGATCAACAAGGGCATCCAGACGGTCGCGACGTCGATCGAGGCGCAGTTCCAGGACAAGCTGTCGGTCGACAACATCGAGGCCGAGCGCGCGACGCTCCACGACTTCTCGCAGCAGCTCAACGAGCTGGGCACCAGCTACAAGGAGGCCATCGACCACGGCACCCAGGTCGTCGTCACCATGCGCGAAAGCAGCCACAAGCTCGCCGACATGTTCATGAACGCCTTGGCCAGCGTGCAGTTCCAGGACGTCACGCGCCAGCAGATCGAGCAGGTGATCGACGCGCTGAACCGCCTCGATCGCCACAGCCAGCTGCTCGCCGAACGGCTCGAGACGTACGAGGACAGCGGGGCCGGCCTGCCGCCGCTCGCCGAACACCTGGACCAAATCTATAGTAGCTACGTCATGGACGCCCAGCGCAGCAGCCACGAACAGGCGCTCGGCGCCGAGCCGTCGCCCGCGCGGCCGGGCAGCGGACCGAAAGTCGAACTGTTTTGACGGCCTGACCGCCGTCGCAAGGGAGATGCCATGAGCGACGACTCCGCCGAGGCCGGCCGCCTCGCCTTCGACACCGACCTCACGATCTACCACGCGCTCGAAGCCAAGCGCCGGCTGCTCGACGCCGTGCATTCGCGCAAGGCGCTGGAGCTCGACCTCTCGCGCGTCGGCGAGATGGATACCGCCGGCTTCCAGCTGCTGGTGCTGGCGAAGCGCGAAGCGCAGCGCCTGGGCCGCCGGCTCGCCATCGTCGCCCACAGCCCCGCGGTGCTCGAAGTGATCGAGTTCTACAACATGGTCGCCTACTTCGGCGATCCGGTCGTCATCCCGGCCGCCGAGCGGTCCTAGGAGCCTAGCATGGACGAGATTTTCAGCGTATTCGCGATCGAGGCGCGCGAGCAGCTGGAGGCCTTGGAAAACGGCCTGATGCAGATCGAGCAGGGCGACCGCGACCCCGAGACGATCAACGCGGTGTTCCGCGCCGCGCACACCATCAAGGGCGCGTCCGGCGTCGTCGAGATCGCCCCGATCGAGAAGTTCACGCACGTGCTCGAGAACGTGCTCGACCGCCTGCGCAACGGCGAGATCGAAGTCGGCGGCGACCTGATCTCGGCGCTGCTGCAAGGCTGCGACCACATCGGCGCGCTGCTGGGCAAGATCGAGAACGGCGAGGTGGAGGCCGATCCCGAGATGCAATCGGCCGGCGACGCGATCGCCGAGCGGCTGCGCGCCTTCACCGCGGCGCCGGAGGCCGCCACGGCCGGCCTGCCCGACCAGCAGGAGGGCGAAGTCGAGCGCGACGGCGCCGCCGGCACGGCGATCCACGACTGCTGGCACATCTCGATCCGCTTCGGCCGCGACGTGCTGCGCAACGGCATGGACCCGCTCGCCTTCCTGCGCTACCTGCTCTCGCTGGGCGAGGTCGCGCACATCACGACGCTCTGCGACGCCATGCCGGATGCCGAGGAGATGGACCCGGAATCCTGCTACCTCGGCTTCGAGATCAACTTCCGCAGCCACGCCGACAAGGACAAGATCGAGGCCGTCTTCGACTTCTGCCGCGACCAGTGCGAGCTGCACATCCTGCCGCCGCACAGCAAGATCGGCGACTACATGGCGCTGATCGAGGCGCTGCCCGAGGAGGTCATGCGGCTCGGCGAGATCCTCGTCAAGAGCGGCGCGCTGACGCGCGAAGAGCTCGACCAGGGGCTGGCGAAGCAGCAGACGGCCGCCCAGCAGGCCGCGGCAGCCGAGCAGCAGGCGCCGCACATCGGCGCCATCCTGATCGAAGCGCGCATGGTGCAGCCCGAGATCGTCGAGGCGGCCGCCGTCAAGCAGAAGCAGGTCGGCGAGAAGAAGGCGGCCGAAGCGCGCCTGATCCGCGTCCAGGCCGACAAGCTCGACCACCTGATCGATCTCGTCGGCAAGCTGGTCATCGCCGGCGCCTCGGCCAACCTGCTGGCGCAGAAGAGCCGGCAGGCGACGCTGGTGGAAGCGACCTCGGTGCTGTCGCGCCTGGTCGAGAACATCCGCGACTCGGCGCTGCAGCTGCGCATGGTGCAGATCGGCGAGACCTTCAACCGCTTCCATCGCGTCGTGCGCGACACCTCGAAGGAGCTCGGCAAGGAGATCGAGCTGACCATTCGCGGCGCGGAGACCGAGCTCGACAAGACCGTGGTCGAGAAGATCGGCGACCCGCTGATGCACCTGGTGAGGAACGCCATGGATCACGGCATCGAGCCGGCCGAGCTGCGGGCCGCGCGCGGCAAGCCGGCCGTCGGCCAGGTCGAGCTCCAGGCCTACCACGACTCGGGCAGCATCGTCATCGAGGTCTCCGACGACGGCGGCGGCCTGCCGAAGGAAAAGATCCGCCGGAAGGCGATCGACCGCGGCATCATCGGCGCGGCGCAGCAGCTTTCCGAACAGGAGATCGCCAACCTGATCTTCGAGCCGGGCTTCTCCACCGCGGAGAAGGTGACCAACCTCTCGGGCCGCGGCGTCGGCATGGACGTCGTGCGCAGCAACATCCGCGCCCTGCGCGGCAGCGTCGAGGTGCATTCCGAGGAAGGCCGCGGCTCGCGCTTCACCATCCGCCTACCGCTGACGCTGGCGATCATCGACGGCTTCCTGGTCGGCGTCGAGAAGTCGTCCTACGTGATCCCGCTGGAGATGGTGGTCGAGTGCCTGGAGCTCAAGGAAGCTGCCGTCGACCGCAACTACCTCAACCTGCGCGGCGAGGTGCTGCCTTTCGTGCGGCTGCGCGAGCTGTTCGAGGAAACGGGCGCGGCGCCGGCGCGCGAGAACGTGGTGGTGGTCAAGTCGGGCACCCAGAAGGCGGGCGTCGTGGTCGACGTGCTGCACGGCGAGTTCCAGACGGTCATCAAGCCGCTCGGCGCGCTGTTCCGCCATCTGCGCGGCATCGCCGGGTCGACTATTCTGGGGAGCGGCGACGTCGCGCTGATCTTGGATGTTCAAGCGCTGACCCAACTGGCCGCCAGCGCCGAGGAGCGCACGCTCGCAGCAGCCGACTCGCGCGTTCGCTGACAAGCCACCCTCCCGCGGAAAGGATAGATCGCCATGCTCGACCACGTCACCATTCGCGCCCGTCTGATCGCCGTCCTCGCGCTCTTGACCGTGCTGCTCGCCGTCATCGGCGTTCAGGGCATCCTGGCGATGCGCGCCGCCAACGCGGGACTGCAGACGGTGTATAGCGACCGCATGGTTCCCACCGGCCAGATCGCCTCGATCATAGAGATGATGCAGGAAAACGTGCGCCAATTGCACCTCGCCTCGATGCACGATCCCCGCCTGCCTGAGAGCAAGCTGCACGACCATGCCATCTCGGTGCACCTCGACAAGGTCGTCAAGAATATCGACGCGATCAGCACTGTGTGGAAGGAATACTTGGCGACCTATCTGACGCCGGAGGAGAAGGTGCTGGCGGACGAATTCACCGCCAAGCGCGGAAAATTCGTCCAGGACGGCCTGCGTGCGGCGGCGAGACTGTATGAGTCGGGCGAGTTCATGGAAGGTAACAGCGTCATGGTGAAGACCGTGGGGCCTCTTTACGGCGCCGCCAAGGAAGCCGCCGACAAGCTGCTCAAGCTGCAGCTCGACGTCGCCAGGGAGGAATATCAGAAGTCCGAAGCCGCCTACCGCCAGACGTTCATCGTCGCCTCCGCGGCCATCGTCGCCGGCGTGGTGCTAGCGGCCGTGCTCGGCATCTGGATCGTCCGCAGTCTCTTCTCGCAGCTCGGCGGCGAGCCGCGCTATGTCGCGGAAGTCGTCGGCCGGTTGGCCGAGGGAGACCTGATGGTCGACGTCAAGGTCGACGCCCGGGACACCGGCAGCGCTCTCCATGCCGTCCGCAGCATGGTCGCCAGGCTTTCGCACGTCATCGGCGAGGTCCGCGAAGCGGCCGACGCGCTGGCGAGCGCCTCGGAGGAAGTTTCGGCCACCGCGCAATCGCTGTCGCAGGCATCGAGCGAGCAGGCAGCCTCCGTCGAAGAGACCAGCGCGTCGATCGAGCAGATGACCGCCTCGATCACCCAGAATACCGAGAACGCCAAGGTCACCGACGGCATGGCCGCCAAGTCGTCGCAGGAAGCCGCCGAGGGCGGCGCTGCCGTCAAGGAGACCGTCGACGCCATGCAGCGCATCGCCGAGAAGATCGGCATCATCGACGACATCGCCTACCAGACCAACCTGCTGGCCTTGAACGCGGCGATCGAGGCGGCGCGCGCCGGCGAGCACGGCAAGGGCTTCGCGGTGGTCGCCGCCGAGGTGAGGAAGCTCGCCGAACGCAGCCAGGTGGCGGCGCAGGAGATCGGCGAGCTGGCGGGCTCCTCGGTCAAGATGGCCGAGAAGGCGGGCAAGCTGCTCGACGAAATGGTGCCGTCGATCAAGAAGACCTCGGACCTGGTGCAGGAGATCGCCGCGGCGAGCCAGGAGCAGTCGCAGGGCGTGGGGCAGATCAACGGCGCCATGGGCCAGCTCAACAAGGCGACGCAGCAGAACGCCTCGGCCTCCGAGGAGCTGGCGGGCACCGCCGAGGAGATGGGCGGCCAGGCCAGCCAGCTGCAGCAAATCATGGCCTTCTTCAAGGTCGGGCAGGAAGCGGCTGGAACCGCGAAGCCGGCGAAGGCGGCGCATGCGCCGGGCAAGCCGGTCGCCCGTGCCGCCCCGCCCCGTCAAGCTGTGAAGCCCGCCGCAACCGCGCTGGCGGCGCAGGACTTCGAGCGTTTCTGAGAGGAGATGATCATGGCCGACCTGGTCCAAGCCGCGGCTGCCGCAAGCGCCGTTGCCGCCCGCCCGCCGTTTGCGGCCGGCGAGGCGAATCAATATTTGACGTTCCAGCTCGGCGGCGAGATGTTCGCCGTCGGGATACTCAACGTGAAGGAGATCATCGAGTACGGCAGCCTCACCGAGATTCCGATGATGCCGGCGTTCATCCGCGGCGTGATCAACCTGCGCGGCGCCGTGGTGCCGGTGATCGACCTGTCGGCGAGGTTCGGCGGCGCGCCGACGCAAGCGGCGCGGCGCACCTGCATCGTGATCGTCGAGATGCAGCAGGACGAGGGAAGTCACGACATCGGCATCATGGTCGACGCGGTGTCCGCGGTGCTGGAGATCGCCGCCGCCGACATCGAGCCGCCGCCGGCCTTCGGCGCCAATATCCGCGCCGACTTCATCGCCGGCATGGGCAAAGTGAATGGCAGGTTCGTCATCATCCTCGACGCCATGCGCGTGCTCTCGGTCGAAGAGATGGCGACGATCGCCGATGCCGGAGCGCGCGGCGACGTATCTGCCGCCGAAGCAGCCGCTTAGCGCCGCCGACCATGCACCCGGCCGGCAAGCCGCCTGCGAAAGCCCGCGCCGAACAGGATTTCGAGCGCTTCTGAACGCCGCGCCGGTTCGGCCGCGGACCGGCTGGAGCGCGCAGCGAAGCGGTATGATGTCGCCGCCGCCGGCAGCAAGGCGGCTGCCTGCCGCCCGCCCGATGAACCGATGACCGAAGAAATCACGCAAGCCGAGTTCGCCCAATTCCAGCGACTCATCTACAAGATCGCCGGCATCAGCATGGCCGACACCAAGAAGGTCCTGCTCGTCGGCCGCCTCGGCAAGCGCCTGCGCGCCCACGGCATGTCGTCCTACGCCGACTACTTCAAGCTGGTGTCGAGCGGGCGCGATCCGGCCGAACTGCAGCTGATGGTGGAACTGCTCACCACCAACGAGACCTACTTCTTCCGCGAGGAAAAGCATTTCGACTTCCTCGCCGACCGCATCGCCGCCAAGCATCCGCCCGGCCGCTCGCTCGACATCTGGAGCGCCGCGGCTTCGACCGGCGAGGAGATCTACACGATCTGCATGGTGCTGGCCGACACGCTGGGCGTCGACGGCAACTGGTCGGTGATGGGCTCGGACATCAACACCCAGGTGCTGGCGCTGGCGACCAGCGGCCACTACCCGATGGAGAAGGCGCGCGGGCTGCCGCCGGAGTACCTGCGCAAGTACTGCCTGAAGGGCGTACGCCAGCACGACGGCACCTTCCTGATCGCGCCGGAACTGCGCAAGCACGCGCGCTTCATGCAGGTCAATCTCAACAAGCCGCTGCCGGGCAGCGTCGGCAAGTTCCACGTGATCTTCCTGCGCAACGTGATGATCTACTTCGACAACGACACCAAGCGCCAGGTGGTCGAGCGGCTCACCAACCAGCTGCATCCGGGCGGCTACTTCATCGTCGGCCATTCAGAATCGCTGAACGGCCTGACGGAACGCCTGGTCTCGGTGCAGCCGACGATCTACCGCCTGCCGTGACCGCTGCCTCCCTGAAACCGGCCGAGGAAACGGCGATTGGCTGACAAGATCAAGGTCATGGTGGTGGACGACTCGGCGGTGGTCCGCCAGGTCGTGACGCAGGCGATCGCCAGCGACCCGGGCATCGAGGTCGTCGCCACGGCGCAGGATCCCGTATTCGCGCTGGAGAAGATGAAGGCGCTGTGGCCCGACGTGCTGGTGGTCGACATCGAGATGCCACGCATGGACGGCCTCACCTTCCTCAAGAAGATCATGGCCCAGCATCCGACGCCGGTCATCATCTGCTCGTCGCTCGCCGAGAAGGGCGCCCAGGTGACAATGGAAGCGCTCGCCGCCGGCGCCTTCACCATCATCACCAAGCCCAAGATCGGCGTGAAGTCCTTCCTGCAGGACTCGGCGAACGACATCGTCACGGCGATCAAGTCGGCGGCGCGCGCCAACATGCGCGCAGTGCGGCGCATGACGGCGGCGCCGGCCGCGCTCAACCCGGAGCCCAAGCTCAGCGCCGACGCCATGCTGGCCAGCCACCACACCGGCGCCGGGATGTACGGCACGACCGACCGCCTGGTGGCGATCGGCACGTCGACCGGCGGCACGCAGGCGCTCGAAGCCGTGCTGACGCGCCTGCCCGGCACCTGCTCCGGCATCGTCATCGTCCAGCACATGCCGGAAAAGTTCACCGCCATGTTCGCCGAGCGGCTGAACGGGCTGTGCAAGCTCGAGGTGCGCGAGGCGAAGAACGGCGACCGCGTCATCCCCGGACGCGCGCTGATCGCGCCCGGCGGCAGGCACATGATGCTCAAGCGCAGCGGCGCGCAGTACTACGTCGAAGTCGCGGACGGCCCGCTGGTGAATCGCCACAAGCCGTCGGTCGACGTGCTGTTCCGCTCGGTGGCGCAGGTCGCGGGCAAGAACGCGCTGGGCATCATCATGACCGGCATGGGCGACGACGGCGCGCGCGGCCTCAAGGAAATGCACGACGCGGGCGCGCAGACGGTGGCGGAGGACGAATCGACCTGCGTCGTCTTCGGCATGCCGAAGGAGGCGATCAAGCTCGGCGGCGTGGACAAGATCATGCCGCTCGATCGCATTCCGCAGGAGATCGTGGCCTACGGAGGTTGACCCAGCGCAAGAGATGGCGACGTTTCCCGTCTATGATGGAACGGGTGCTGCGACGCAGCATCGAACAGCTCGAAAGGAAGGCCCGATGCCCGAACCGCTTGCCACCATCGTCGCAGCAGTCACCGACAAGCACAATCGCGACGGCACCCGCCTGATGCAGATTCTGCGCGAAGTCCAGGAAGGCTACGGCTGGCTGCCGCCCGCCGCCATCACCGCGATCGCCCGCGCCATCGACTGGCCGCGCGCGCGGGTCGAGAGCACCGCCGGCTTCTACAGCTTCTTCCATACCCGTCCGCTCGGCCGCTACCGCGTGCTGTGGAGCGACAACATCACCGACCGCATGCTCGGCAACATGGACCTGATGAACGCCATGTGCCAGAAGCTGTGGCTCGAGCCCGGCCGCGTCTCCGAGGACGGGCTCGTCAGCGTCGATACCACCTCGTGCACCGGCATGTGCGACCAGGGTCCCGCCGTGCTCGTCAATTACCGGGCGATCCCGGCGATGACCGCGGAGAAGGTCGAGCGCATGACCGAGCTGATCCGCAAGCAGGTGCCGATCGCCGACTGGCCGCCCGAGTGGTTCCTGATCCAGGACAACCTGCGGCGCGCCGACGTCCTGCTGAACAACGACATGGCGCCGGGCGTGGCGCTCGCGGCCTGCTTCGCGCGCGGCCCTGCCGACAGCGTCGAGGCGGCGTCGAACGAGCGCTCCTGGCGCGAAGGCGTACAGGCGCACACGCAGGGCCCTTCGGCGACGCTGGACGAGATCAAGAAGTCGAACCTGCGCGGCCGCGGCGGCGCCGGCTTCACCACCGGCGTCAAATGGGAGGCATGCCGCCACGCGCCGGGCACCACGCGCTACGTCGTCTGCAACGCCGACGAGGGCGAACCGGGCACCTTCAAGGACCGCGTGCTGCTGACGCGCCAGGCCGATCTCGTTTTCGAAGGCATGACGATCGCGGCCTACGTCGTCGGCGCGGGCAAGGGTTTCCTCTACCTGCGCGGCGAATACCGCTATCTGCTCGAACCGCTCAACGCCGTGCTCGACCGCCGCCGCCAGCAGGGACTGCTCGGCTGCGGCATCGGCGGGCAGGCGGGTTTCGATTTCGACATCGAAGTGCATCTCGGCGCCGGCGCCTACGTCTGCGGCGAGGAATCGGCGCTGATCGAGTCGCTCGAAGGCAAGCGCGGCGTGCCGCGCAACCGGCCGCCCTACCCCGTCACCCACGGCTTCCTCAACCAGCCGACGATCGTCAACAACGTCGAGACCTTTGCCGCCGCCGCGCTGATCGCGCTCAAGGGCGGCGACTGGTACCGCGCCATCGGCACCGCCAAGTCGGCCGGCACGAAGCTGCTCTCGGTCTCGGGCGACTGCGAGCGTCCAGGCATCTACGAATATCCGTTCGGCGTCGCGGTGGCGCAGGTGCTGGCCGACTGCGGCGCCGCGAACGCGCAGGCCGTGCAGATCTCGGGCCCGTCGGGCATCTGCCTCGCCGACAACGAATTCGAGCGCCGCATCGCCTTCGAGGACATCCCGACGGCCGGCGCCTTCATGGTGTTCGACCACGGCCGCGACATGTTCGAGGTGGCGCGCAACTTCACCCACTTCTTCGCCCACGAATCCTGCGGCTTCTGCACCCCCTGCCGCGTCGGCACTTCCCTGCTGAAGAACCTGATGGACAAGATCGCGCAGGGCCACGGCACGCAGTACGACCTCAACGAGATCTACAAGCTCAACCAGCTGCTGCAGATGGCGGCGCACTGCGGCCTCGGCCACACCGCCTGCCATCCGCTGTTCGACACCCTGGAGAAATTCCGCCCCGCC
The DNA here is from genome assembly GCA_027310465.1 of Rhodocyclaceae bacterium. Lineage (GTDB taxonomy): Bacteria > Pseudomonadota > Gammaproteobacteria > Burkholderiales > Rhodocyclaceae > Nitricoxidireducens. The sequence continues at coordinate 10,816 of DAIDAU010000239.1, read as the reverse complement.
TACCAGCGACGCTTGAAAACGCTGGAGTTCGAGCCGGCTTTCGATCTCGACGCGGCGCTGTCGCAGGCGCGGCAGATGACGGGCCGCGACGATGCCGCCGCGCACCTGGGCGCCGCCGAGGAGATCGCGAAATGACGAGTCAGACCTTCACCATCGACGGGCGCGAAGTCCCGTTCGAAGCGGGCCAGACGGTGATGCAGGCGGCATTGACCGCCGGCGTGTTCATCCCGCACCTGTGCTACCACCCCGAGTTCAAGCCGCACGGCAGTTGCAAGCTGTGTACGGTCATGGTCAACGGCCGGCCGGCGACTTCCTGCACGCTGCCCGCCGCGGCCGGCATGGAAGTGGCGAGCAATACGCCGGAGATTCTCGACAAGCGCAGGATGCTGCTGCAGATGCTGCTGGTCGAGGGCAACCACTTCTGCCCCTCCTGCGAGAAGAGCGGCCAATGCAAGCTGCAGGCGCTCGGCTACGAACTCGGCGTGATGACGCCGCACTTCACCCACTTCTATCCCGACCGTCCGGTCGATGCCTCGCACCACGACGTGCTGCTCGATTTCAACCGCTGCATCCTCTGCGAGCTTTGCATCCGCGCCAGTGCCGAGGTCGACAGGAAGAACGTCTTCGCCCTTTCCGGCCGCGGCCTGAAGAAGCACCTGATCGTGAACGCCGAATCCGGCAGGCTCGCCGACACCGACTTCGCGCTCACCGACAAGGCGGCGCAAGTCTGTCCCGTCGGCGTGATCCTGCCCAAGCGCCGGGGCTTCGCCGTGCCGATCGGCAAGCGCCGCTTCGACGAGAAGCCGATCTCGGCCCATGTCGCCGAGTTCGCACCCGTCGCGCCGGCCAAGCAGGGAGAGGGCAGATGAACGCGCCCGCCGTCAAGCACAAGATCCGCATCGCCACGACCTCGCTGGCCGGCTGCTTCGGCTGCAACATGTCCTTCCTCGACATCGACGAGCGCATCCTGGCGCTGCTCGACCTCGCCGAGTTCGACCGCTCGCCGATCACCGACATCAAGCATTGCGGGCCCTGCGACGTCGGCATCGTCGAAGGCGGCGTCTGCAACGCCGAGAACGTGCATGTGCTGCGCGAGTTCCGCGCCAACTGCAAGATTCTCGTCGCCATCGGCGCCTGCGCGGTCAACGGCGGCCTGCCGGCGCAGCGCAACCATCTCGTCCTGCGCGACATCCTCGAAGAGGTCTATCACACCGAGCCCGGCATCGGGCACGGCGGCATTCCGAACGATCCCGAGCTGCCGCTGCCGCTGAACCAGGTGCATCCGATCCACGAGGTGGTGAAGGTCGATTACTTCCTGCCCGGCTGCCCGCCGCCGGCCGACGCCATCTGGAAGTTCCTCACCGATCTGATCGCCGGCCGCACCCCGCAACTGGGCCACGGCCTGCTCCGCTACGACTGAGACAAATATGGCCCCCACGCTCACTTCGTTCGCTGCCCCCACAGGGGGCGCTGCCTCCCTCGGGAGCGGCCCTTCGGGAGTCAAGCCATGAGCTTCGAACTTGAAACCGCCGCCCATCCGCAGAACCTGAAGCGCGTCGCGATCGAACCCGTCTCGCGCGTCGAGGGCCACGGCAAGGTCACCCTCCTGCTCGACGACGACAACAAGGTGCACCAGGTGCGCCTGCACATCGTCGAGTTTCGCGGCTTCGAGCGCTTCATCCAGGGGCGCCCATACTGGGAAGTGCCGGTGATGGTGCAGCGGCTGTGCGGCATCTGCCCGGTGTCGCACCATCTGGCCGCCTCGAAGGCGCTCGACATGGTGATCGGCGCCACGCTGACGCCGACGGCCGAGAAGCTGCGGCGTCTGATGCACTACGGCCAGATCCTGCAATCGCACGCGCTGCATTTCTTCCACCTCGCCTCGCCCGACCTGCTGTTCGGCTTCGACGCCGACGTCGCCAAGCGCAACATCGTCGGCGTCATCGGCGCCGCGCCGGAGGTGGCGAAGAAGGGCGTGCTGCTGCGCAAGTACGGCCAGGAGATCATCCGCATGACGGCCGGCAAGCGGGTGCACGGCACGGGTTCGGTGCCGGGCGGCGTCAACAAGGCGCTGTCCATTGCCGAGCGCGACCTGCTGCTCAAGGACATCTACCAGATGGTGGCATGGAGCCGCGAGGCCGTCGGCATCATCAAGGGCCTGTTCGAGAAGAACCTCGCGAGCTACAACGAGTTCGGCCGCTTCCGCGCGCATTCCCTGAGCCTGGTGCGCGCCGACGGCGCGATGGATCTCTACCACGGTGGCCTGCGCGCGCGCAGCGCCGACGGCAAGCCGCTGTTCGACCATTTCGACTACGGCCGCTACTGGGAGGTCATCACCGAGGACGTCAAGCCGTGGTCGTACATGAAGTTCCCCTTCCTCAACAGCCTCGGCCCGGCCGAGGGCTGGTATCGCGTCGGCCCGCTGGCGCGGATGACGAACTGCGACTTCATTCCGACGCCGCTCGCCGACAAGGAGCGCATCGAATTCCTCGCCTATGACGGCGGCCGCCCCGCGGGTGCGACGCTCGGCTACCACTGGGCGCGCATGATCGAGATGCTGCATGCCGCGGAGAACATCAAGGACCTGCTGCACGACGACGACATCCTCGGCACCGACCTGATGTCGCAGGGCGAACGCCAGGAGCGCGGCGTCGGCGTCATCGAGGCGCCGCGCGGCACGCTGATCCATCACTACCGGGTGAACGAGGACGACCTGGTGATCCGCGCCAACCTGATCGTGTCGACGACGCACAACAACCAGGCGATGAACGAGGCGATCCGCCAGGTCGCCAGGCAGCATCTCGACGGCCGCGAGGTCACCGAGGCCCTGCTCAACCATATCGAAGTCGCCATCCGCTGCTTCGATCCCTGCCTTTCCTGCGCGACGCACGCGCTCGGCCGGATGCCGCTCGAGGTGACGCTCGAGGACGCCGAGGGCCGCGTGCTGGACCGCAAGTTCAAGGACGGCCGCGGCGTCCGCAGCGCGACGTGAAGGCGCCGCTGCTGGTCTTCGGCTGGGGCAATCCCAGCCGCGGCGACGATGCCCTCGGCCCCCTGCTGGTCGAACGCATCGAGGCGCTGCGCCTGCCGGACGTCGAATGCCTGACCGACTTCCAGCTGCAGGTCGAGCACGCGCTCGACCTGCACGGCCGCCGGCGCATCCTGTTCGTCGACGCCAGCGTCGACGCGGCGGCGCCGTTCTCCGCCAGCCGCATCGACCCGGCGAAGGATGCCAGCTTCACGACGCACGCGATGACGCCGCAGGCGGTGCTGCAGGTGTATCGCGATCTCGAGGACGAGGACCCGCCGCCCACCTGGCTGCTGGCGATCCGCGGCGAGAGCTTCGAGCTCGGCCAGGCGCCGAGCGCGGCGGCGCAAGGCAACCTGGCGGCGGCCGTCGCATGGACGCGGCACTGGCTGAGCGGCAGACAGCCGCCGTGACCGCGGCGCGGCCGCCGCCGGGGCCGTGAACCCCGCGCCCATCGCACGCCGCCGTCATTCGCCGCCCCGGTCGCAAGGCCTCGCAAGTACAATCGAGACCACATTCGTCATGCTGCCACCGCGACTCCGTGAGCGACCTCTCCCACCTGACCGGCAAGGATTTCGAGCGCATCGCGCGGAACATCAATCCGGGCGGCTGGGCGGTCGAAACGGATCGCCCCATCGCAACCCTGCTCGGCTCCTGCGTCGCGGTTTGCCTCTACGATCCGAAGCTGAAGATCGGCGGCATGAACCATTTCCTGCTGCCGAGCCGCACCCGTTCGGCCGACGCCGACACGGAGATCGTGCTCAACGGCGACTATGCGATGGAAATCCTGGCCAACAGCCTGTTCAACCAGGGCGCCCGCAAGGAGCGCCTGGTGGCCAAGGCGTTCAGCGGCGGCACCATCGTCAGCTCGATCCGCATGGCGATCGGCGAGCGCAACGCGGAATTCGCGCGCGAGTGGCTCGAGCGCGAAGGCATTCCCTTGGTCGCCTCCGACTTGAGCGGGCCCTGGTCGCGCAAGGTGGTGTTCGTGCCGCAGACCGGCGACGCCTTCTGCCGGCGCATCGCGACGACCCAGGCCGCGGCGCTCGAAGCCGTCCGGGCGGAGCAGGAGTACGAGAAATCCCTGGCCCGCCCGAAGGCCGGCGAGAAGAAGATCGAATTGTTCTGACCTTCGTCAAACCGGCGTCACGCGGATGGGCGAAGATATTGCAGTGCACCAACCGACGCGGCAGAATGGCGAGGCTGCGGCCTCCGGAGACAGGATCATGAGCATGGCGGAACAGATCGAATACATCGAGAACCGGACCTACGACGAGATCAAGGTCGGCGACACCGCGACCCTGGCGCGCACGCTGCGGCCGGACGACATCCAGATGTTCGCCGTCATCTCCGGCGACCTCAATCCGACGCATGTCGATCCCGAATACGCGCGCTCCTCGAGCTTCCGCGAAGTCGTGGCGCACGGCATGTGGGGCGGCGTGCTGATGTCCAACGTGCTGGGCACGCAGTTCCCCGGTCCCGGCACCGTATATGTGAGCCAGACGCTGCAGTTCGAGCGCGCCGTGCGCGTCGGCGACACGGTGAGCCTGACGGTCACCTGCCGCCGCAAGTTCGACCACAACCACCACATCGTCTTCGATTGCCTCGCCGTCAACCAGGACGGACTGAAGGTCATCGAAGGCACGGCGGAAGTGCTGGCGCCGACCGAGAAGGTGCGGCGCCCGAAGGTGGCGATGCCCGAACTGCGGCTCGCCGAGACGCGCACCTCGCGCTACGAGCACCTGATCGAGATCACCAAGGGGCTGGCGCCGATCGCCATGGGCGTCGCGCATCCCTGCGACGCCGAGTCGCTGAAGGGCGCGCTGCTGGCGCGCGACCGCGGGCTGGTCGTGCCGACGCTGATCGGCCCCGCGGAAAAGATCCATGCGCTGGCCGAGCAGCACGGCCTCGATCTCGCGGGCTGCACCATCATCAGCGTGCCGCACAGCCATGCGGCGGCCGAGACCGCGGTCGCGCTGGCGCGCGACGGCGAGGTCGAAGCGCTGATGAAGGGCTCGCTGCACACCGACGAGCTGATGGGCGAGGTCATCAGCAAGGTGTCCGGGCTGCGCACCGAACGGCGCATCAGCCATGTCTTCCTGATGGACGTGCCCACCTATCCGCGTCCGCTGCTGATCACCGACGCCGCCGTCAACATCGCGCCGACGCTGGAGGAGAAGGTCGACATCGTGCAGAACGCGATCGATCTCGCGGTGATGCTGCACATCAGCGAACCGAAAGTCGCGATCCTCGCCGCGGTCGAGACCGTCAACCCGAAGATGCAGTCGACGCTCGACGCCGCGGCGCTGTGCAAGATGGCCGACCGCGGCCAGATCAAGGGCGGCATCCTCGACGGCCCGCTGGCCTTCGACAACGCCATCTCGGTGGTCGCCGCGCGCACCAAGGGCATCAAGTCGGTGGTTGCCGGACAGGCCGACATCCTGCTCGTGCCGGACATCGAATCGGGCAACATGCTGGCGAAGCAGCTCGAATATCTCGCCGAGGCGCTGGCCGCGGGCATCGTGCTCGGCGCGCGCGTGCCGATCGTGCTCACCAGCCGCGCCGACTCGGCGCAGACGCGCACGGCGTCGACCGCCGTGGCGGTCGTCATGGCGCACGCGCGGCGCAAGCAAGCCGCCTCGTCATGAGCGATGCGATCCTCACGATCAACGCCGGCTCGTCGTCGATCAAGTTCGCGCTGTTCCTCAAGAACGGCGCGATAGCGGCGCGGCCCGAGATCTCCGGCCAGATCGACGGCATCGGCGCGCGCCCCCACCTCACGGCGAAGGACGCCGCCGGCCGCCGCCTCGACGACGCCGACCTGCCGCTCGCCGCCGAAGGACAGCACCACGCTGCGCTGGAGTTCCTGGTCGGCTGGCTGCACCGGCACGAGGCCGGATGGCAGATCGTCGGCGTCGGCCATCGCGTGGTGCACGGCGCGCAGGTCTACTCGCAGCCGGTGCTGCTCAACGACGTCATCATCGGCGCGCTGCAGTCCTTCATTCCGCTAGCGCCGCTGCATCAGCCGCACAATCTCGACGGCATCGCGGCGATGCGCGAGGCGCTGCCCGACGTGCCGCAAGTCGCCTGCTTCGACACCGCCTTCCACCGCACGCAGCCGGAGATCGCGCAGCTGTTCGCGCTGCCGCGCCGCATCACCGCGCAAGGAGTGCGCCGCTACGGCTTCCACGGCCTCTCCTACGAATACGTCGCCGACGTGCTGCCGCAGCACCTGGGAGCACGGGCCGACGGCCGCGTCGTCGTCGCCCATCTCGGCAACGGCGCCTCGATGTGCGCGATGCGCAACCGCCGCAGCATGGCGACGACGATGGGCTTCACCGCCGTGGAAGGCCTGATGATGGGCACGCGCACCGGCAGCCTGGACCCCGGCGTGCTGCTGTACCTGATGGACTACCAGGGCATGGATGCGCCGGCGCTCGCCCGGCTGCTCTACAAGGAGTCCGGCCTGCTCGGCGTGTCGGGCATCTCGCAGGACATGCGCGAACTGCTGGCGTCGGACCGGCCCGAAGCGCGCGAAGCCGTCGAACTGTTCTGCTACCGCATCGTGCGCGAGATCGGCTCGCTGGCCGCGGCGATCGGCGGCCTCGACGCGCTGGTGTTCACCGGCGGCATCGGCGAGCACGCGGCGCCCGTGCGGCAGCGCGTCTGCGATGCCCTCGGCTGGCTAGGCATCGAGCTCGACGCCGCCGCCAATGCGCAGGATGCGCCTCGCGTCTCGTCCAGGGACAGCCGCGTGGACGTGCTGGTGCTGCCGACCAACGAGGAATGGATGATCGCGCGGCACACCGCCGAGCTGCTCGGTCGCGCCTAGGCGCTTTCCGGGTCCTCGGCGACGGTTCGAAGCGCCCACCCGGTCCGCGAACCTCCCGCTCCTGTCCGCGGTCGAACCAGCAGGTGCTGGCCCGCAACTCGCTACGAAAGCTATCCGCTTGAATCCCTAAGATTGTGCACCGCATCAGCGAGTGCCAATGCATACCGTCGGCATATCCAGTGGTGGCCGCCGGCACATTTCAATGGCTCAATAAACTGATTTTTCGACCCTTTCTTGGTCCCTCGAAGCCGCGCGAAACCTACTATATATAGTGGCATGGCGTTTGCAGCGCCACTAGAGTTTTAAGTAACCCTTTGATTATTCGACACCCGCAATCTTTTCGCTTTTCATCCTCAGGCACGAAGCGTATCCTTCGTCGCTCGAATTCAATCTCTTCTTCGGAAAGAACCATGACAACGGAAAATTTCAATACCGAGGAATCACTTAATAATCAACATATTGGGCAACTTGGCCTATTACTTCCGCAGGAAATTTCGGGAGAGGTCCTGCTGGAGAAATATGCCAAAGGCAACGAAAGGGACGTGCGCGACGTGCGCGCACGCGTTGCCCGCGCGCTGGCCGCCGTGGAGAGCGAAGACAAGCGCGCGTTCTGGGAAGCCAAGTTCCTCGAGGCGCAGGAAAACGGCTTCGTCCCGGCCGGCCGCATCAACTCGGCCGCGGGTACCGATCTTTGCGCCACGCTGATCAACTGCTTCGTGCAGCCGGTCGGCGATTCGATTTCCGACATGGTCGACGGCCGTCCGGGCATCTACACCGCCCTGGCGCAGGCGGCAGAGACGATGCGCCGCGGCGGCGGCGTCGGCTACGACTTCTCCTCGATCCGCCCGGTCGGCGCCCACGTCAAGGGCACGCAGTCGCGCGCCTCCGGCCCGGTGTCCTACATGCGCGTGTTCGACCGTTCCTGCGAGACGGTCGAATCCGCCGGATCGCGCCGCGGCGCGCAGATGGGCGTGCTGCGCTGCGACCATCCGGACATCGAGGAATTCATCCACGCCAAGGACGGCGGCGACCTCACCAACTTCAACATCTCGATCGGCGTCACCGACGAGTTCATGCGCGCCGTCGAAGCCGACGGCGAAGTCGAACTCACGCACAAGGCCGAGCCTTCGGCCGACATCAAGGCGCGCGGCGCCTACCAGCGCGACGACGGCCTCTGGGTCTATCGCAAGCTCAAGGCGCGCGAACTGTGGGACCAGGTGATGCGCTCGACCTACGACCACGCCGAGCCGGGCATCCTGTTCATCGACCGCATGAACAAGGACAACAACCTCAACTACTGCGAAACCATCGAGGCGACGAATCCCTGCGCCGAGCAGCCGCTGCCGCCCTACGGCTGCTGCTGCCTGGGCTCGATCAACCTGACCCGCTACATCAAGCATCCCTTCAGCGAGCAGGCCGAGTTCGACTACCAGGGCTTCGGCAAGACCGTCGACATCTCGGTGCGCATGCTCGACAACGTGCTCGACGTCACCCACTGGCCGCTCGAGCAGCAGCAGGACGAGGCGCGCGCCAAGCGCCGCGTCGGCCTGGGCTTCACCGGGCTGGGCGACGCGCTGATCATGCTGGGCCTCAAGTACGACACGGCCGAAGCGCGCGCCATGGCGACAAAGATTTCCGAGTTCATGCGGGACCGCTCCTATCTCGCCTCGGTCGACCTCGCGCGCGAGCGCGGCGCCTTCCCGCTGTTCAACGCCGACCTGTATCTGTCCGGCGGCAACTTCGCCTCGCGCCTGCCGGCCGAGGTCAAGGAGCAGATCCGCCGCCACGGCCTGCGCAATTCGCACCTGCTGTCGATCGCGCCGACCGGCACCATCTCGCTGGCCTTCGCCGACAACGCGTCGAACGGCATCGAGCCGCCCTTCTCCTGGGTCTACACGCGCAAGAAGCGCATGTCGGACGGCACCCTCAAGGAGTACTCGGTGGAGGACTATGCCTGGCGCCTCTACAAGCATCTCGGCGGCGACAGCGCCAAGCTGCCCGAGTACTTCATCACCGCCCTGGAGATCTCCGCGCAGGCGCACAAGGACATGGTCGCGGCCGTCGCGCCCTGCATCGACACGGCGATCTCCAAGACGGTCAACGTGCCCGAGGACTATCCGTATGGCGAATTCGAGGATCTCTACCTGACCGCCTGGAAGGCCGGCCTCAAGGGCCTCGCCACCTACCGGCCCAACAAGGTGCTCGGATCGGTGCTGTCGGTCGAGCCGAGTTCCAACGCGCAGAAGCAGCCGCAGGACGTCACCATCGACAGCGCCAACCGCCGCCTGTCGATCGGCGCCCTGCCCGCTCCGGTGCTCGCGTCCTTGCGCTGGCCCGGCCGTCCGCGCCTGCACGAAGGCAACGCCTCGTGGACCTACATGATCGAGACGCCGCACGGCGAATTCGCGCTGTTCGTCGGCCAGATCGAGAACGAGCTGCACCGCTCGGTGCCGTTCGAAATCTGGGTCAACGGCGTCGAGCAGCCGCGCGGCCTCGGCGCCGTGGCGAAGACGCTGTCGATGGACATGCGCGCCAACGACAAGGCCTGGCTCAAGCTCAAGCTCGACGCGCTGGCCGCCACCGTCGGCGAGGAGCCGTTCGAAATCCCGATGCCGCCGCACGGCGAGCGCCGCATCGTCCCGGGCGCCGTCTCGGCGATGGCGCAGGTCATCCGCTGGCGCTGCGAGCAGCTCGGCGCGCTGGAGGGCGACGGCCCGACCCCCGTGCTCGACGCCATGTTCTCGCGCGACGAGCCGAAGACCGGCACCGACGGCACGCTGTCCTGGACGGTCGATATCGTCAATCCGTCCTCGCGCGAGGAATTCGTGCTCGGCCTGAAGGAGATCACGCTGCCCGACGGCGTCACGCGGCCGTACTCGGCGTGGCTCTCCGGCAACTATCCGCGCGCGCTGGACGGCCTCACCCGGCTGCTGTCGCTCGACATGCGCGTCATGGACCCGGCCTGGATCGGCATGAAGCTGCGCAAGCTCACCAACTACCCGGAACCGCTCGGCGGCTTCATGGCCTTCGTGCCCGGCACGCGGCGCCAGCAGCACTGGCCGTCGACCGTGGCCTACCTGGCGCGCCTGATCATGCACCGCTATGCCATGCTCGGCATCCTCGACGAGAACGGCTATCCGACGCGCGAGATGGGCATCCTCGAAAACCCCGCGCAGAAGGGCGAAGTCAAGGTCCAGCGCGGCTCGCTGTGCGCCGAGTGCGGCAACATGACGGTGATCCGCAAGGACGGCTGCGATTTCTGCACGGCCTGCGGCGCGGTCGGCAGCTGCGGCTGACGACGCGGCGGGAATTCGCTCACATTTGGCCCCTTGCAGGGCGGGCACCGCCACAGGCGGGCGCGCAGCCGCGCCCGCCTGCCGTCTGCGCGGCATTAGGCCGACTAGGCCCCGAGGAGCGTCGCTACTCGGCCAGGCGCAGCAGCAGCCTGCGCCGGTACGGCAGGCTGCGCCACCAGCGCAAGCCGGCATTCAGGGCTTCGATGCCGGCGGGGCTAAGCCCGTAATACGTCGAGTTCGGCATCCAGTGAAGGCGCTCGGGCTGGACCCATTGGCGCCCCAGCAGGACCGCGCCCGCTAGTTGCGGCAGCGGCTGGCCATCGAAAATGACCACGTTCCGCTTCGCCGTCTGGGGATCGATCTGGACGATCAAGGCAGTGCCGGCGGCAACGTCGCGCAGCGCGCGAAGAATCTGCCAGCGCATTCCGACAAGCGCCGAATGCTCGCGTGAAGTATCCACGTCGCCTCCTCGCTATCGCGGCGGCGCCTCCCCGAAACACGCCCGCCGAACCCAATTGCCGCTAGATGTTGAGTTGCAATAGGTTGTTCCCGCCGAGGCGAGAAGCTGGAGGCTTGTAGCCGAGGGCCGAGTGAGGCCGCCGGCTGTTGTAGTAGGCAAGAAAGGCGGGCAACCAGGAAGTGCGCTCGGCGCTGTTGGAA
>DAIDAU010000240.1 GCA_027310465.1 Rhodocyclaceae bacterium | reverse complement strand
GGGTGGAGGCGACATGCCGAGGCCATGGCATGACTCTAGTTTTACCTGTCCTGACCTGGTGGATGGAGAGGTGAATGCGTTACTGAAAAACGTCTTCGTTACTGCGACAAAGGGAGAATAAGCAATGAATGCAGCCCTCGACTACTTCAAACAAGCTGAATTGGCACTTGCCGCATATGCCGACCTCGTTCCTGGCGTTCCAGATATTGGGAAGTTACAGGATGAAGGTCGCGGCCTCTCCCGCACCCAAGCGCAACGCTTCTCCGAGCAATGGCGTGTCGTCACCCAATACAACCACGAAAGCGACCCGTACCGGCGGTGTCCCAAACTCAGTTGAAGGTTTGAGCGGCGGTTGATTGCGAATCATACCCTACGCGGCCTTGCTGTTGGCATGAGCGGCGCCCTTGACGGGGCGACCGAGGGCGGTGGCCAGCACCCACAGTTCCCGGTGTCCCTGCAAGCGCCGGAAGTTCTTCTCGGCTTCCAGGAAGCCGCTGGCCGTCCAGCGCAGCGCCATCTCGGCATCGCGGTAGCGGCAGACACGCCCGCTCGTGCGACGCACGGCGCCGTTCGGATTCTCGATCAAGTTCGTCGTCGCCAGGCAGCGCACCAGTTGCGGCGTCAGCCCCAGCCGATTGACGGTGAAGATCTCGTCGAGTCCTTCGAGCAAGCTCGCCGCCGCATCCGGATGGTCGGCTTGCAGCCAGGACGCCTGCTTCTTGAGTTTGTCCTTGCCGTCCTTCTCCGACAGCTTGTAGGCCGCCCGCATCACGCTCTTGACCTGCGCGGCCAGCTCCTTGGGCAGCCGCTCGGTGACGTTGCGAATCTTGTGGGTGCGGCAGCGCTGCACGTGCGCGGCCGCGCCGAACACTTCCTCGATGGCGGATCGCAGCGCCTTCGAGCCGTCGATGACATACAGCCGCGACATCTCCCGATTCACGCCATGCTCGATCAGGTGCGTCAGCAGGTCCTTGACGACTCGCTTGTTCTCGCTCGATCCCGACGCCAATCCCAGCAGATGCTTGTCGCCGCCGGCATCGACACCGACCGCCGCGAGGATGTGGTGCTGCGCGACGACGATGCCATCGAGATAGATGGCCAGGAAATCCTTGTCGTCCCAACGTCGGGCCGCCAGTGCCGCCAGCATCTTGCGGCTTTGGGCCACGAACTCGCGCGACACCGCGCTCTTGCTGATGCCCACCGTGTCCGCCATCGCCGGCAGCACGCGGCCATATTTGCGCGTCGACACGCCGCTCACCAGAATGTCGTGGATGCGGCCGCCGAGGTCGGGATGGTCCCGCAGTTGCGTATAGGCCGGCACGGCAATCTCACCGTCCCGGCTGCGCAGGCGCGGGCGCTCGATGGCAAGTTTCCGCTCGGCAAGTCCGATGCGGCCGGCCTGTTTGCCATGCCAGCGCACCTCGCCACCGCGGCGGCCCGGATGCTTCGTCCCAGCCACTTCCTGCGCCGAGATCACGAGCAGCTGCTCGATGAATTGCCGTGCCGCGCCCATCATCAGTTCATCCACGCTCGCCTTGGCGTCCCTGACCACCTCCAGCAGCGGCAGCAGGTGCTGCCCGCCTTCGCTAAAATAGGCTCGCAGCGCTTCCTCCTCCTGCCGCGCCACCACTTTCAGCGCCCCTTTCTTGCCGACCTTCTTTCCCTTACGATCCTGCATGGCGGTTTCCTCTCCTTGAGTTTCCATGGTTGGCAAACCCGATTCTCTCGGATTCACCAGGAAACCGCCGCCTTCAACCTTCAACTACGGCTGGGACACCGCCGTCGGTTGAGGTGATGCTCGTTTCCAAGAGATCCAGCATCGATGCAACACATCCATCAACTTCTGAGAAATTCACCGCGACCGTTACTAGCCGATCCTGTGCTTGGACTCAGTATCACGGTGGCGCTCGTTATTCGACTGCCACGGCCCAGGCCGCCATCTTGGCGTTCGCTACTGCCAGCGGCAAAGCAGCGCTCAAAGCGTCGACCTTCGCCTGGTCGTCCTCGCAGAGCGTCGGATTTTTTGACAAAAATATTTAATTGAAGCAAGTATTTAGTCGTAACTTATTGAAATATCACTTATACATCTGATGTGCATGAATTTTGCGTTTCGTTTAAGACCTTGCTTCTTCCCAAAATATTTCCATGGGAGTTCTTGCCGTGACGAGTAGATGACTCGTCACGGCAAGAACTCCCATGGAAATATTTTGGGGAGAAGCAAGGTCTTAAACGAAACGCAAAAT
>DAIDAU010000206.1 GCA_027310465.1 Rhodocyclaceae bacterium | reverse complement strand
AGGGCCTTGCCCTGGGTGGCGGGGGACCGGGCAAGTTGCGGGTCAGCGGATACGATGTCGGCTACGCGGCCGACGCCGAAGTCACCGGGGCGGCCCGCGGCGAAACGGTCGACGGCCGGCGCGTCAGGGTCGCAGGCCGTCTTGCGCCGAACCGGCGAATCACGGCGGATCGCATCGAGGTCATGCCGGCGATCCACACGGGTCCATCGATGAATCGCATGAATACCGAAGGCATGCCGATGCAGGGCGGCGGTATGGGGCAGTCGCCCATGGGCCCGGCAGGAATGGGCAGCCAAGGCGGGGGGATCATGGGAGGCGGCGGAGTATTCGGCGGCGGCTCGCTGGGCGGGGGCGTGTTCGGCGGAGGCGGCGGCATGCTCGGCGGGCACGGCATGGGGGGCGGTCGCCGATAGATTCGGCCGCCTCGCGCAGCGGACCTTGTCCGAGCGCGCTGGCACCGCCCGGACTCAGGCGGCGACCGCTTTACGTTCGTTCCGCGGAAACGCGGCCGTGGCGCCGGCGATCGAGCCACCAGGCGAACATCGGCAGCAGGACGAAGGAACCCGGCAGCATCAGGATGAGAAGGTAGGGCGACAGGTAGGCCAGCGCGCGCAGTTGCTGGTGGAGTTGATGGCGCTCGGCACCCGACCACGCGCCTCCGTTGCGGCGCTTCATCAGAAGCGGCATGAAGCTCTTGATCTTGCCCAATTCGGCCAGGATCAGCCGCTGCTCACGCCGCTGTGCGTCTAGGATCCTGTGGGTAAGGCTGGGCGAAACGCGCTTGCCGCCGGCGCTCTCGGCAAACTGGCGCGCCGCGGCCTGCGCGCGCGACCGCTCCGGAAAGCGCATGTTCATGACGCGTGGTGTTTTTCGAGCCAGCCGCGCACGCGCCCCCACGCCTGCCAGGCGACGATGCCGCGCCGCGCCCAGCGGATGACGCCGCGCGGACGCGCCACGGCCACCGCGATGCCGGCGGCGGCGATCGCTTCCGGATGGTTTCTCAGCCAGCGCACGCCGTCCACGACGGCGTCGCCGACGCGCAGCACCGGGGTCACGCCATGGGCGTACTCCGCAAAGCGCTCGCGCAGCTCGGCGCTGCGATATTGCAGGCGCTGCTTCTTCAGCGCGAATTCGACGGCGGCGCTCACCTCACTCTTCCCTCTCGAGCGCCTCGCGGTCGCCCCTGAGTTCGGCCAGCGAGGCGGCGAAGAGTTGCGATTGCTGGCGCACCAGGCGTGCCGCCATGACCAGCGCGAACACGCCGCCGCCGAGGAACAGCGTGGCGAAGACGCCGAGCGCGAGCAGCCGGTTGCTCTCCCACAGCAGGGCGGTGAACAGCACGGCGAGGAAGACGGTGCCGACCGACAGCAGGATCAGCGCCGCCAGCGCGTAGATCAGCAGGCTGACGACGCGTGTCTTCTCCTCCTTGAGTTCAGTGGTGAGGAGTTCGAGGCGGTTCTCGATCAGCGCGATGCCGGTGGAGATCAGCCCGCGCAGCGATCGCAGCATGCCGCGCGGACGCGCTTGGTCGGCCATCGATCAGCGGCGGCCGATCAGCAGTCCGACGATGAAGCCGAAGCCGGCGGCGATGCCGACCGAGCGCCAGGGATTGTCGTGAACGTAGTCGTCCGTATAGCGGCCGACCTGCTTGGCGCGGTCGACCACGGCGGCCTGGGCGTCGGCGAGGCTCGCCTTGGCGCTGACCAGGTGATCCTGGAGGCGATCGCGGATCGCGGAAACCTTTTCGCCGGCCTGGCCGGCGGTCGCGCGCAGCAACTCCTCGGTATCGGCGACCACCACCTTGAGATCGGCGACAAGTTTATCCTTCGTGACGATGTCGTTCATGGGTGCTCCTTTGAATCGATGGAAAATTTTGAAAATGGGCGACAAGCGTACCGCGTTCATCAAGCTAGTGCAATGCAACGGCATGCGCCACCAGCATAACGGAAATGCGGCTATTGGCCCGACATCAGGTGGAAGCGTTCCTCGAGGCGCTTGAGCACCGACAGCGTGACGGCAAGCTCGCCGGCGGGCAGATCCTGCAGGGCCACGTGCGAAAACGCCTGGCGCAGCGGCCGCGCCGATTCGACCAGCGCGATGCCGGCCGGCGTCAGGGCCACGCTGGTCAATCGGTTGTCCTGCGGATGCGTCTCGCGCGTCACCAGCCCGGCGGCTTCCAAGGTCTTCATCTGCCGCGTCAGCGCTCCGGGATCGAGCACCAGGTGCCGCGCCAGGTCCTTCTGCGTCGCGCACTGATGCTCGTGGAGCGCCTGCAGGATGCGCCAGCGCGGCAGCGGCTGCCCCACCTGGGCTTCGAAGGCCGCGTACATCGCCCGGCCGGTGCGGCCGATCTGCTGCAGCAGCGTGCGTTCCTTGTCATTCATAGCTGCTTGCCTCCCGGCCTGCGGGCGAATGAAGGTCGATGCGCGGCACGCGCCGCACCCAGAACAGCGCCAGCATCATGACGGCCGCGACCAGCCACTGGCTGGCGTGGATCGAATCGACCAGCACGCCGCGCGCGGCGTTCAGCAGGGCGAGGGCGTCGTGTCCCGCGCTCTGCGCCGCGGCGCTGAAGCGCGCCGCCTGCGCGTGATCGACGAGGATGCGCGGCGCGGCGAGCGCCGCGCGCCACGGTTCCAGGCCGCCGCCCAGCAGCGCGTCCACCTTGTGCGCATAGAGCCGCGCCACCAGGGTGCCGACGACCGCCGTGCCCAGCATGCTGCCCACCATGCGCGTCGACTGCACCATCGCCGTGGCGACGCCGAGTTGCGAGCGCGGCGCGGCGGCCTGCACGGACAGCGTGACGTTCGGCAGCAGCGAGCCGAGGCCGAGCCCGCCGAGCGCCATGATGGCGACGATCTGCGCATGCGGCGTGGCGGCGGTCGTCTGCGTCAGCGCCAGCGCCGCGGCCCAGTAGCAGGCGACCCCGACGTAGAGCATGCCGTTGGGCGACGGCAGGCGCGTGACGATGCGGCCATTGATGATGCTGCCGACGGTGATGCAGACGGCCAGCGGCGTCACCAGCAGTCCGGCCTTGTTCGGCGACAGGCCGAAGCCGCCCTGGAACATCAGCGGCGCGTAATAGGTGACGGCGAACAGGCAGAAGCCCATCGTCAGCGACAGCGCGAACAGGGGCGCGAGGCTCGAATGGGAAAACATCCCGAGCGGCAGCACCGGGTTGGGACAGCGGCGCTCCCACCAGATCAGCGCCGCGGCCGCGGCTATGGCGACGGCCGCCAGCCCGGCGATCAGCGGCAGCGGCTTGTGCAGCGGCAGCCATTCCACCAGCAGCTGCAGGCAGCCGAGCGCGAGCGCCAGCAACGCCGAACCGACCCAGTCGAGCCGCGACGGCGCGCCGCTGCCGTGGCGGATGCGCGGCAGGCAGCGTCCGACCAGCGCCAGGCTGACGAGGCCCACCGGCAGGTTGACGTAGAACACCCAGCGCCAGCCCCAGTATTCGGCGAGATAGCCGCCGAGCGACGGCCCGACGGCGTTCGCCAGGCCGAAGGCGCTGCTGAACAGCACCTGCCAGCGCAGGCGCGAGCGCGTGTCGGCGAACAGATCCGGCACGCTGGCGAAGGTCGTGGCGATCAGCATGCCGCCGCCGACGCCCTGCAGGCCGCGCGCCAGCACCAGCTGCAGCATGCTCTGCGACAGGCCGCACAGCGCCGAAGCGCCGGTGAACAGCACGATCGCGGCGAGATTGAACGGCTTGCGCCCGTGCTCGTCGCCGAGCTTGCCGAAGATCGGCACGGTGATCACCGACGTCAGCAGGTAGGAGGTGCCGACCCAGGCGTAGAGATCGAAGCCGTTGAGCTCCGCCACGATGGTTGGCAGCGCCGTGCCGATTACCGTCTGGTCCAGCGCCACCATCATCAGCACGCAGCACAGACCGAGCATGGCGAACAGGGTCTGGCGGAAGCTGCGAGCGGTCGCGCCCGTATTCGAGGAATCCGACATTACTTGCCTTGGCTATAGTTGCCGTGGCAATCATCTTGCCACGAACAGGCCCGACAAGTCCATTAGTGCTTGATAAATTAGCGTTTTATGAATTGATAGGAGATCGCGACCATCGGCCTTTCACCTCCTAACGACGCGGATTTCCATGAAATATATTTCTTTTGCAATCAATAAATAAAGTGCCATCCGATAGATGGCACACTCGTTATATTGTTGACTATGTTAGTCGGGTACGTTATCTTTCGTCTCAGCTGGCGGTAGGCACAAGACTCCACCGCAGGGCAACCAAAAAAATTTCAGGAGATAGCAAATGCGCGCTTGGATCAAAGATGCCCTCGGGCACGTCAAGACGAAGGAACAGCTGAAAAGCGTTCTGCACGATCTGTGCGAACCGTACGGCAAGGTCGACGACATCGTTCTCGATGCGGTCGAGCCGACCCGCCTGACCTGCCGGATCCGCATGTCGGAACGCAGCGCAGCCGCCTCTGCGGCCAACTGGCTCGGCAGCGCCCTCGAGGAAAGCGGCCTGATCGTGCTGAATTACCAGACGCCCGCCGGCTTCCAGGCCTGATCCGTCGTTTCGGGCAGCGGCCGCGCCGGACACCACGCCCGCGCGGGCCGGCCCCGACCCGGAAACCGGCAGCGCCCTCCCTTACAGCTTCCAGTCGTAGTCGATCGTCAGCGGCGCGTGATCGGAAAAGCGCCGGTCCTTGAAGACGCCGGCGTGCTTGGCCTTGGCCGCGACGCCGGGCGTCGCGATCTGGTAGTCGATGCGCCACCCGACGTTCTTCGCCCAGGCCTGCCCGCGATTCGACCACCAGGTGTAGGCCTCGGGGCCGACCTCGGGATAGAGGCGGCGATAGACGTCGACCCAGCCCTGCTCGTCGAACACCTTCGATAGCCAGGCGCGTTCCTCGGGCAGGAAGCCCGAGTTCTTCCGGTTCGACTTCCAGTTCTTCAGGTCGATTTCCTTGTGCGCGATGTTCCAGTCGCCGCACAGCACCATTTCGCGGCCTTCGGCCCGCAGTTCCGCGAGATGCGGGAAGAAGAAATCCATGAAGCGGAACTTCGCCTGCTGCCGCTCAGGCGAGCTCGATCCCGACGGCAGGTAGAGCGAGATCACCGAGAGCTTGCCCCAATCGGCGCGCAGATACCTGCCCTCGGCATCGAACTCGGCGTTGCCGAGCCCCTCCTCGACGCGGTCGGGCTCGTGGCGCGCGTACAGCCCGACGCCGCTGTAGCCCTTCTTCTCGGCGCAGTGGAACCAGCCTTGAAGCCCGCCGGGAGCCGACATGCCGTCGTCGAGATCGCAATGCTGCGCCTTGAGCTCCTGCACGCAGACGACGTCCGAAGCCTGCGCCGCGAGCCAGTCGTAGAAGCCCTTGCCGGCGGCCGAACGGATGCCGTTGAGATTCAGCGTGGTAATCCGAAGCATGTAGAATCCGCGTTCATGACAAACCGGGATTCTAGCTCGCGCAAGGGCGGAGCTTCGCCGGCGGGCGACGACGGCGAACGGCGATTCAGCCACGACTTCATCGCCTTCGCGTGCGAAGCCGGCGTGCTGCGCTTCGGCGAATTCAAGACCAAGGCCGGGCGCATCTCCCCCTACTTCTTCAACGCGGGCTTGTTCAGCGACGGCGCCATGCTGGGCCGCCTGTGCGATTTCTACGCCGAGGCCATCCTCGCCTCGGCGCCCGAGTTCGACGTGCTGTTCGGCCCGGCCTACAAGGGCATTCCGCTCGCCGCCGGCACCGCCATCTCGCTGGCGCGCTTCGGCCGCGACACGCCGTTCTGCTACAACCGCAAGGAAGCCAAGGACCACGGCGAAGGCGGCACGCTGATCGGCGCGCCGCTGGCCGGCAAGGTTCTCATCATCGACTACGTCATTTCGGCCGGCACCTCGGTGCGCGAATCGGTGGCGCTGATCGCCGCGGCAGGCGCCGAACCCGCCGGCGTGGTGATCGCGCTCGACCGCCAGGAACGCGGCCAGGGCCTCCTGTCGGCAGTGCAGGAAGTCGAGCAGACCTTGGGCATTCCGGTGGTGCCGGTGGCGACGCTGGCCGATCTGATTGCCTATCTGGCGGGAGAACCCGAGCTGGAACGCAACCTCGAGGCGATCCGTCGTTATCGGGAGGAATACGGTGTCGAATAATCGCAAAGCGCTGCGGCTGTGCGCCGCCCTGGCAATGGGTGTGGGCCTGTCCCTGCCGGCCGCCGCCAGGACTTTCTGCTGCACCGACAAGACCGGCCATCGCATCTGCGGCGACACGCTGCCGGTGGAATGCGAAGACCGCGCCTACAAGGAGATCGGCGACAAGGGCGTGCGCAACATCGAGGCGCCGCTGACGCCCGAGCAGAAGGCGCAGCGCGACGCCGATGCGGCGCGCAAGAAGGAGCAGGAAAAGGTGCTGGCCGAACAGCGCCGCAAGGACCGTGCGCTGCTCAACACCTACAGCAGCGAAAAGGACATCGACGCGCTGCGCGACCGCGCCATCGCCGATCTCCAGGCATCCGGCAAGCAGACGCAAGACAAGTACGACGCCGCGGTCAAGCAAAAGCAGCGGCTCGGCAAGGAGCTCGAGTTCTACGCCAAGAAGCCGGTTCCGGCGAACCTCAAGGCGCAGATCCGGGACAACGACACCGAGATCGAAGCCCAGAAGAAGGCTCTCGACGACCGCCAGAAGGAAGTCGAGGCGACGCGCGCGCGCTTCGAGGAAGATCGCAAGCGGTATCGGGAACTGACGCAGGGCGCGGCTAGTCGCTGAGGAATCGCGAGGTCTTAACCGCCGAGGGCGACGGGTAGTCGTCGTCGCTTCGTGTCCCCCGTCGGCGATCTTCGATCGCCTCCTCCTCCTTTACCTACGCGTCGACGACTACCCGCCACCCTCGGCTCGACGCTCTGCTGCTCTGGTCAAGAA
>DAIDAU010000191.1 GCA_027310465.1 Rhodocyclaceae bacterium | reverse complement strand
CGAAGGAGACCGTTACCGTGATCTTCGTTTGATCCGACTTGAGCGTGCCTGCTTTCGGGAAGTCCAACTCAGACTGGAATGGCTGGTCATCGACCGAGCCCGTGAAGAACAGATGGAGCGCTCGAAGAATGTTGGACTTACCACAATTATTCGGGCCGACGACCGATGTCAAACCACCGAATTCGATGCGCAGCGCAGGGCCGACGATAGATCGAAAGTTCTGAATCTCGAGAGAAACTAGCCGTAGCATCTATTGATCCAGTTTTTGGTGGCGTGACGCCAATGATGACAAATAGCCGGCGCTTTGTGTCGGCCAAATAGGGGTATGTCGGGAATTCAAAGGCACATTCTATTGGGGTTCATAGATGCGGATATGCGGGATGCCGCTCGTCGGAGGCTTGCGCCGGACGCGGCTGGGCAGTGTGTGGCCGATTTCGCGACCGCCGCGGCGGCGGCGTGCTGGACGGGGAAGTCCGGCCGCGTTGTCCGAGCGAAGCGAGTTTAGCGGCCGGCCGACCGGCGCGTCGACGCCGCGGGGACCCCGAAGGGGCGGGAGCACATGAGGCCACACACTGCCCAGCCGCGTCCGGCGCTCCGACGCAACTACTCCGAACGCAAAGCTTCCAAAGGATCGAGCAGCGCCGCGCGCCGCGCCGGCATGACGCCGGCGATCAGGCCGATCAGCACGGCGGAAATTTCCGCGACGACGGCGAAGGACCAGGGTGTATGCACGGGCAGCGACGGCAGCGCGAGTTTGATCAGAGCCGCGATCGACCAGCCGAGTCCCAATCCGGCAATCCCGCCGACGGCGGCCAGCAACGCCGCTTCGCCGAGGAACAGCAGCAGCACGCGCTGCCGCGTTGCGCCGATCGCGCGCAGCAAGTCGATCTCGCCGGTGCGCTCAGAGACAGCGATGGTGAGGATGGTGAGGATGCCGACCCCGCCGACCAGCAGCGAGATGGCGCCGATGGCGCCGACGGCGAAGGTGATGGTGTTGAGCACGGTGCCGAAGACCTCGAGCATCTTCTGCTGCGGCGTGATGGTGAAGTCCTCGCGGCCGTGGCGGGCGACGAGGATGCGCGTGATGCCGTCGACGACCTCGTTCAGCGGCGCGGTCGGCTCGTAGGTGACGTGGATCTCCTGCAGGCTGTCGCGGTTGAACATCTCGAGCGCGCGGCCGACGGGAATGTAGACGGTGTCGTCGAGATCGAAGCCGAGCACCTGGCCCTTGGGCGCCATGATGCCGATGACGCGGTAGCGCTCGCCGCCGACGCGGATGCGCGCACCCAGCGGGTTCTCGTCGCCGAACAGCTCGCGCGCCACCTTGGCGCCGAGGACGACCAGCGCGCGGGCGGTGCGCGGGTCCTCGTCGGGCAGGAACTCGCCGGCGCCGACCTTCATGCGCAGCGTGTCGGTCATGTGGTGGCTGACGCCGTAGAGCGTGACGCGGCGCGAGCGGCTCAGGTGCTCGACGTCGGCGTTGCCCTGGATCAGCGGATCGACGTACTGGATGTAGGGCGCGCGGCGCAGGGCGAGCGCGTCGTCGATCGACAGCGGCCGCGAGGTGTTGATGGCGCCGAGGGAGCCGCCGTGCGTGGTGGTCTTGCCGGGCGCGATGCCGATCAGGTTGGTGCCGAACTGGGTGAACTCGTCGATGACGAACTGGTGCAGGCCCTCGCCGATGCTGGTGAGCAGGATCACCGCGGCGATGCCGACGGCGATGCCGAGCGAGGTCAGGGCCGTGCGCAGCCGGTGCGCGGTCAGCGAGAGCAGGGCGAAGCGGACGAAGTCGTCGAATCTCATCGCCGCCTCATCGTCGTGACAGCGCCTGTACGGGATCGAGCTTCGCCGCGCGCCGGGCCGGCGCGACGGAGAACAGGACGGAGGTGACCACGGCGGTCAGCGGCGCCGAGATCAGCGCCCACCACGGCGGGCTGAAGGGGATGTTCGGGTAGAGCTGCGCGAGCGCCATCTGCCCGGCCTTGCCGACGACCAGGCCGACGAGGCCGCCGCCGAGCGCGAGCATCACCGCCTCGGTGAAGAAGATCAGCTTGACCTCGGCGCCGGTCGCGCCGATCGCCTTGAGC
>DAIDAU010000173.1 GCA_027310465.1 Rhodocyclaceae bacterium | reverse complement strand
GTCCTGCACGGCATCCGTGACCTCGGTGAGCTCGAGCGTGACGCGCAGGTCAGGCTTGTCGGAGCCGAAGCGGCGCATGGCTTCGGCATAAGTGATGCGCGGAAAGGGATCGGGCAGCTCGGTCGTCAGCGCTTCCTTGAACACGGTGCGGATCATGTCTTCCATGATGGCCGTGATCTGGTCTTCGTTGAGGAACGAGGTTTCGATATCGACCTGGGTGAACTCTGGCTGGCGATCGGCCCGCAAGTCCTCGTCGCGGAAGCACTTGGTGATCTGGTAATAGCGGTCGAAGCCGGCGACCATCAGCAGCTGCTTGAACAACTGCGGCGACTGCGGCAGGGCGAAGAACTGGCCGGGATGGACGCGCGAGGGCACCAGGTAGTCGCGCGCGCCTTCGGGCGTGCTCTTGGTCAGCATCGGCGTCTCGATGTCGATGAAGCCGTTGGCGTCGAGGAAGCGGCGGAAGGACATGGCGGTCTTGTAGCGCAGCATCATGTTCTTCTGCATCTGCGGGCGGCGCAGGTCGATCACGCGATGCGTCAGGCGCACGTTCTCGGAGAGGTTCTCGTCGTCGAGCTGGAAGGGCGGCGTGACGGCCGGGTTCAGCACCTCCAGTTCGTGGCAGAGGATTTCGATTTCGCCCGAGGGCAGGTTCGGGTTCTCGGTGCCGGCCGGGCGGCGGCGCACCTTGCCGGTGATCTTGAGCACGAACTCGTTGCGCACCGACTCCGCGACGGCGAACATCTGCGGCCGATCGGGATCGCAGACCACCTGGGCCAGGCCTTCGCGGTCGCGCAGGTCGACGAAGATGACGCCGCCATGGTCGCGCCGGCGATGGTTCCAGCCGCAGAGCGTGACGATCTGGTCGACGTGACTGGCGTTGAGTTGTCCGCAGTAATGGGTGCGCATGGTGAGACTTTCGGGCTGATGCCGCTTGAGCGGCGTTGATTATTCGTTCGGCGCCTGACCGAGCAGGGTGGCGGCGTGCCGCGGCAGGGGCGCCACGACGCCCATCGACACGATGTACTTGAGGGCGTCGTCGACGCTGATGTCGAGTTCGACGGTGTCGCGCTTGTGCACGAAGAAGAAGAAGCCGTTGACCGGGCTGGGCGCGGTCGGGATGAACACGCTGACCATTTCGTCCTCGCCGTGCTGGGCGATCTCGCGCGGCGGCAGTCCGGTCTGGAAGGCCACCGACCAGGCTTCGGGATGCGGATAGCGCACCAGCAGCACCTTGCGGAAGGCTTCGCCGTTGCCGGAGAACAGCGTGTCCGACACCTGCTTGACGCTGTAGTAGATCGACTTGACCACCGGGATGCGCGAAAGCAGGGCTTCCCAGAAGCGCACCAGGCGCTGGCCGATGATGTTCGTGGCGATGAGGCCGGTGACCAGGACCACCAGGACCGTCACCAGCGCACCGATGCCGGGAATGTAGACACCGAACAGCTGCTCCGGCCGCAGGGCCTCGGGCAGCAGAAGGAGCGATTGGTCCATCGTCCGGACGATCGCCGACAGCACCCAGGCGGTGATCGCCAGGGGCACCCAGATCAGGAGCCCGGTGATGAAGTAGCGTTTCAAGAGTCGGCGGTCAATTGCAGGCACAGGAGCCCGTTCCGCCCTGGCACGGCGGCGGGTTGTCGCTCTTCGGCGCGGCCTTGGCGTCGCCCTTGAAGTCGGTGGCGTACCAACCGCTGCCCTTGAGCTGGAAGCCGGGGGCGGTCAATTGCTTGGTGAAGGTCTCGGCTTTGCATTCGGGGCACACGGTCAGCGGGGCGTCGCTCATTTTCTGCAGGACGTCCTTTTCGAAACCGCAGCTCCCGCAACGATAGGCATAGATCGGCATGGTCATTCGCTCCGCGGGAAAACGAGGAATTATAACGTAAGCGCTTCTCGCAAAAGGACTTGCCCATCCGGCATAGTCCCGTTACCGAAGTATGGGCGGTGCGCCGCCCTTTCAAGGCGTTACATCAGGCCGAGGTAGGCCTGGTTCAGCCCACGCCCCCAGAATAGGGCGATCACGCCGGCCGCGGCGAGATAGGGCCCGAACGGCATCGGGACGTTGCGGCCGTGCCGGGCAAGGACGATGAGCACGATGCCGACCGCGGCGCCGACGAAGGAAGAGAGCAGGATCGTCAGGGGCAGCATCTGCCAGCCCAGCCAGGCGCCGATGGCGGCGAGCAGCTTGAAGTCGCCGTAGCCCATGCCTTCCTTGCCGGTGATCAGCTTGAAGGCCCAATACACGGCCCAGAGGGCGAGATAGCCGGCCATCGCGCCGATCACGGCGCTCTGGAGGTCCGTATAGACGCCGAACAGGTTGAACAGCAGTCCGGCCCACAGCAGCGGCAGCGTGATGTCGTCGGGCAGCAGCTGCGTGTCGAAATCGATGAACGTCAGCGCGATCGCCGCGGCCAGGAACAGCATGGCGCCGCCGGCAGCGACTCCCGGGCCGAGTTTCCAGGCGGCGAAACCGAACAGCAGCGCCGTGAGCGCTTCGACCAGCGGATAGCGGGGGCTGATGGCAGCGCCGCAACCGCGGCAGCGTCCGCGCAAGAACAGATAGCTGAGGATCGGGATGTTCTCGAGCGCGCCGATCGGATGTCCGCATTGCGGACAGCGCGAGCGCGGCGCGGCGAGCGTCAGGACGTCGGAGGCCGCGGCCGGCTCTCCCCGCAGGTCGGCGCACTGGGCATGCCACTCGCGCTCCATCATCAGCGGCAGGCGGTGGATGACGACGTTGAGGAAGCTGCCGACCATGAGGCCGAGGACGACGGCGAGCAGGGCGAAGGCGAGAGGGTCTGCGAATGCTGTCACAGGATTCCGATTAGCCCGCCACGGCGCCGAGCTTGAAGATCGGCAGATACATGGCGACGACGATGCCGCCGATCAACGTGCCCAGGATTACCATGATCATCGGTTCCATCAGGCTGGACAGCGATTCGACGGCGTCGTCGACTTCCTGTTCGTAGAAATCCGCCACCTTGCTCAGCATGCTGTCGAGGGCGCCCGACTCCTCGCCGATGGAAACCATCTGGATGACCATGCTTGGGAAGACGGCGCTGTTCTGCATGGCCACCGTCAAACTGTTGCCGGTGCTGATCTCGCCCTGGATCTGCTGCGTGGCCACTTTGTAGATGTAGTTCCCTGCGGCACCTGCCACCGACTCCAGCGCCTCGACCAGCGGCACGCCCGCGGCGAACATCGTGGACAGGGTGCGTGTCCACCGCGCGACCGCCGCCTTCTTCAGGAGGTCGCCGAAGACCGGCAGCTTCAGCATCAGCTTGTCCATCGCGATCTGCATCGGTACCGAGCGTTTCCACGTGTAAAAGAAACCATAGATCGCTCCGCCGATGCCGCCGAAGATGACGTGCCAGTACTTGACGAAGAATTCCGACATCGCGATGACGATCAGCGTCGGGGCCGGCAGGTCCGCGCCGAAGCTTTTGAACACTTCCTTGAACTGAGGCACGACGAAGATCATGATGACCGCCGTCACGATGAAGGCGACCACCAGCACGGCGATGGGGTAGAACAGCGCACCCTTGATCTTCGACTTCAGTGCAAGCGTCTTCTCCTTGTAGACGGCGAGCCGGTCGAGCAGGGATTCCAGAATGCCGGCCTGCTCGCCCGCTGCGACGAGGTTGCAGAACAGCGGATCGAAGTAGAGCGGATACTTGCGGAAGGCCTGATTGAGAGCCGAGCCCGTCTCGACATCCGTCTTGATATCCATCAACAGCTTGCTGACGGCCGGGTTCGAATGCCCTTTGCCGACGATGTCGAAGGACTGCAGCAACGGGACGCCCGACTTCATCATCGTGGCCAACTGGCGGGTGAAGAGCGTGATGTCCTTTTCGGTGATCTGCCCGCCCTTCTTGAAGGCCTGCTTCTTGATCTTGACGGGGAGAAGGCCCTGGCGGCGCAGCGTGGTGCTGACGATGGTTTCGGTCGGCGCGCGAGTCTCGCCGCGAATCACCTTGCCGGACTTGTCCTTGCCTTCCCAGGCAAAGATGTAATCCTTGCGCTCCGCTTTCCTGTCCGCCTTGCTGGTTGCCGCCATTTGCTTTTCCTAGCTTCGATAGGGCAGCATGGCCTCTCGGATGCGATGGCTGCCGCTCGCCATGCCTAATGACGCGGCGATGATGCCCGCGGTGGGGAAATTTGTAAAGCTGTCACGGATTCACGACGCGCCGGGCGGTTTCTTCGCCGTGGCGGGGCGATAGAGCTTGACTGTCTTGACGCGCCGGTTTTCCGTCTGCAGGATTTCCATGGCGACGCCGGCGATGCGCAGCCCTACGCCGACCTCGGGGATGTCGCGCAGGTGCTCCGTGATGAGGCCGTTCAGGGTCTTCGGCCCCTCCAGCGGCAGCGACAGGCCGAGCGCGCGATTGACTTCGCGCAGGCTGTGGCCGCCGTCGACGATAGCCACGCCCTGCGCGTCCCAGGACGATTCTGCCGTGCTGCCCGGCATGCCGGTGGTGAACTTGCCGACGATTTCCTCGACGATGTCCTCGAGCGTGACGAGCCCCAGCAGTTCGCCGTACTCGTCGACCACCAGGCCCATCCGCTGGCGATTGTCGCGGAAGAACTGCAGCTGGGCGTAGATGCCGGTGCCCGTAGGAACGAAATAGGGCTCCGCCAGCTCGTCGTCCAGCGCCTCCCGGTCGAATTCTCCCGCCAGCGCGGATGAGAGCAGGCGGCGCTGATGGAGGATGCCGACGATGTTGCCCGGATCCCCCCGGTACACGGGAACGCGGGTGTGGAAGCTGGTGCCCAGCTGCGCGCGGATGTCCTCGATGGGCGCCTCGATGTCGATCGCCTCGATGTCGCCGCGCGGCGTCATCACGTCGTCGACGGTGATGTGCTCGAGGTCGAACAGGTTGATCAGGATCGAGCGGTGCTGCGACGGCACGAACTGCCCGCTCTCCAGCACCAGGCTGCGCAGCTCGCCGGGCGTCAGCCGGGGCGCCTCGTGTCCGGCCTCGGGCTGCAGATGGAGCAGCTTCAGCAAGGCGGCGACGAACAGGTTGACGAACCAGATCGCCGGATAGGCGATGCGCAGCAGCGGCGCCACGACATAGCTGATCCGCGGCGTCAGCCAGTCCGGATAGGTGGCGCCGATGATCTTGGGCGTGATCTCGGAGAACACCAGCAGGCAGAAGGTCACGAACAGCGTGCCCGCTTCGAGCGCCCATTTCTCCTGGCCGAAGACGGTCAGCGCGATGTGCCCGGTGACCATGGCGGCCGCGGCGTTGATCAGCGTGTTGCCGAGCAGGATGACGCTGATGACGCGATCCACCTTCGCCAGCAGGGCGACGGCCAGCTGCGCGCCGCGGTGGCCCTGCTCGGCGGCGTGGCGCAGCCGATGCCGGTTGGTGGCCATCATGGCGGTTTCCGCCATGGCGAAGAAGCCGGAAAAGACGAACAGTACGGCGAGAACCGCGAACTGCGCCGAAAGGGGAACCTCTTCCATCAGGCCGTGCGGCCGAGAATGACTTCCAGCACGAAGCGGCTGCCGACGTAGGCCAGCAGCAGGGCGACGAATCCCGCCAGGGTCCAGCGCAGGGCGGTGCGGCCGCGCCAGCCGCGCAGATGCCGTCCGGCGAGCAGGGCGACGAAGATCAGCCAGGAGACGATGGCGAACACCGTCTTGTGCGTGAAGGAGAGCGGCTTGCCGAACAGATCCTCGGAGAAGAGGATGCCGGATGCGAGGGTCAGCGTCAGCAGCGCGAAGGCGATGTGGATCATGCGGAACAGCAGCGCTTCCATCGTCAGCAGCGGCGGCAGGCCCGAGAGCAGGGGCGTCAGCCGGCCGCGATGCAGGTTGCTCTCGGCGACGGCCATCAGCACCGCGTGCAGTGCCGCGAGCGTGAACAGGCTGTAGGCCAGCATTGCCATCAGGAAGTGGGCGCGGAAGATCGTCGAACCGGCATTCACGACCATGTGCTGTTCCGGAAACAGCGGCGGCAGCAGCACGCAGACGGCGGCGAGCGGCAGGCCGAACATCTGCAGGCCGTCCATGCGCGCGTACAGGCTTTCGATCCAATAGAAGGCGATGGCCAGCCACATGATCAGCGACAGCGCGAGCGAGAAGCCGAAGCGCATTTCGGCGTCGGGGAATATCTCTCCGCCGAGCGTGGCGCCGTGGAGGACCAGCGCGACCAGCAGCAAAGCGCGTTCCCAGGGGACGATGCCGCGCACCGGCCGGTCGAGCAGCGGGCCGCGCCAGCGCGTGCGCCAGAACACCACTGCGAGGCCGGCGTACAGGGCCGCCGCAAGGAGATGCAGTAGAATCGGAGGCATCCCGCAAGTCTACCCCATTCCCCTACCATGCTTGACAACTTGACCCAGCGCCTGGCCAAGGTCGTGAAGACCTTGCGCGGCCAGGCGCGCCTCACCGAGGACAACATCCAGGAGATGCTGCGCGAAGTGCGCATGGCGCTCTTGGAGGCGGACGTGGCGCTGCCGGTGGTCAAGGACTTCGTCGCGCGCGTCAAGGAAAAGGCGCTGGGCCAGGAGGTGATCGGCTCGCTGACCCCCGGGCAAGCCTTGGTCGGCGTCGTGCACCGCGAGCTCACCGAGCTGATGGGCGGGCAGGCCGCCGGGCTCAACCTCGCGACCCAGCCGCCGGCCGTGATCCTGATGTCAGGCTTGCAGGGCGCCGGCAAGACGACGACCACGGCGAAGCTCGGCAAGTGGCTCAGGGAGCGGCAGAAGAAGAAGGTGCTGGCGGTCTCCTGCGACGTCTATCGTCCGGCGGCCATCGAGCAGTTGAAGACGGTGTCGGCGCAGGCCGGCATCGAGTTCTTCCCCTCCTCCGCGGGGCAGAAGCCGGCCGACATCGCCGCCGCCGCCCTCGACTACGCCAAGAAGCACTACATCGACGTGCTGTTCGTCGACACGGCGGGCCGCCTCGCCATCGACGAGGCGATGATGGCCGAGATCAAGGAGCTGCATGCCGTGCTCGATCCGGTCGAGTGCCTGTTCGTCGTGGACGCGATGCTGGGCCAGGACGCGGTGAACACCGCCAAGGCCTTCAACGAGGCGCTGCCGCTGACCGGCGTGATCCTCACCAAGCTCGACGGCGACGCGCGCGGCGGCGCCGCGCTGTCGGTGCGCCACGTCACGGGCAAGCCGCTCAAGTTCGCCGGCGTCGGCGAAAAGCTCGGCGGGCTCGAGGAGTTCCATCCCGAGCGGATGGCGGCGCGCATCCTCGGCATGGGCGACATCCTGGGCCTCGTCGAGGAGGCGCAGCGCGGCGTCGATCAGGAGAAGGCCAAGGACTTCGTGCAGAAGATGAAGTCGGGCAAGAGCTTCGACTTCAACGACTTCAAGGAGCAGATCGGCCAGATGCGCAAGATGGGCGGTATCGCCGGGCTGCTCGACAAGCTGCCGGCGCAGTTCGCCGGCATGGCGCAGCAGGCCGGCGCCGGCGCCGACGAGAAGGCCATCGGCCGCGTCGAGGGCATCATCAACTCGATGACGCCCGCGGAGCGCGCCAAGCCCGAGCTCATCAAGGCCAGCCGCAAGCGCCGCATTGCGGCAGGCGCCGGCGTGCAGGTGCAGGATGTGAACCGCCTGCTCAATCAGTTCGAGCAGACGCAGAAGATGATGAAGCAGTTCTCCAAGGGCGGCATGGCGAAGATGATGCGCGGCATGCAGGGGATGATGGGGAAGCTCCCCGGCCTGCGCTGATCCCCGCTACGCGAGGTCGCGCAGCGGCGCGGTCTCGCCGCTTTCCTCCCGTCGCCGCGCCACCGTGAGAATGATGACGGCAATCGCGGCGTAGCCGACCACGAAGGGCCAGGTATGCGACGGCCCGTAGGCGTTGACGATGGCGCCGTTCTCGATCGCATAGCCGTGCATCAGCCCCGTCGCGCTGATCGCCGCCGCCGTCAGCGCCCATCCGGCCGCCGCGCGATAGCGCCTTTCGATCAGGCAGACCGTCAGGGCGGCGAGAATCGTCGAGGTGAAGATGAAGCCGCGCTCGAGCGAGATCAGCCCGGCGATCGGCAACTGCTGCGACAGCGCTTTCAGCCCGACCGCCCCGATGTCGGTGCCTGCCGCGCGCAGGCCGTCTTCGAGCATCAGCACGGCCCAGGCGGCAAGCGCCGGGAAGAAGCCGACGACCACGCCCGGCGCGTGATCGCGCGGCGTTGCCTCGAAGGCCTGGGAGGCCATCGTGATGCCGATCCACAGCAGGATGGCCGCGCCCGCCTCGATCGGGATCAGCGCCGCGACGAAGCCGACGAGACCCAGCAGGCAAAGCAGCGTGATCGAAACGCCGTTGGCGATCGAATAGCCCGCCCCCGCGCCCATCTTCTTCCAGCCCGGATGGCCGATGTAGATGGTGGTCGGGAAGACGCTGCCGAAGCAGGCGGCGGCGATGGTGCCGATGCCGTTCGCCACCAGCGAGCTCTTCACCGGATACTGATCGCCGGCCGCTTCCGCGCTCTCGAGG
>DAIDAU010000169.1 GCA_027310465.1 Rhodocyclaceae bacterium | reverse complement strand
GTTCTAACTCGATAGACCGTATCTTCTGTTAGCTTCTCCGGTGCAGTCGACATGACATCGAGGTCACGCCCCTTGCGACTCGGCTTGTAGACCACCAAGTCGCCTTCTCTAAACGGACATCGTTCTGTGCTTTGGGTCATGGAAGCAATCTCGGCAACGAAACGGAACCACTCGGCGTACCAGATGGAAACTGAAACTCTGGAAGACCTCCCAGTTGGCCAAATTGTTGGCTAGCGACGGGGTTTACGCGAACGAGGGTTCCAGATGGCGGCGTCACCGTATAGACGGCATTTGGTGGAATGGCATGCGGTAAGGCCAATCCCGATTGTGCCTCCATACCAGTTAAATTTCCAAACGTTGTCGCATAGCCGCCCGGCCTCAGACCAGATACAAAGCCCTCTGCTTGCTCAGCGTACCCGTAGTGGAAGAACGTTTGGCCTTGCGTCGTATATCTATAAGTGCTGACTGAAGTCGACGCAGTGTTTGATGAAGAGGCGCCTTCAGTTGCCAAGTCAACGGCACCTCGTACTCCCCCACCGAGTAGTCTCCCAGCCAGTAACTCCCCTGCACCAGCTACGGTAAGCGCCGCGTTCGCCACAGTCAGGAAGAGCTCACGATTGCTCCGCGTCCCTTCCCGATCCAGCAACTGATCGATCTCCGCGATGCTGTTCTGCGCATCGGTACGGCAGACGGCGCTGCAATTCGGATCGTTGAGCAGGCTTTGCAGCCCTTGCTTCTGGTCTTGCAGCGTGATGCCTGCCGTCACCGTCTGATCGAGTGCGGCGTTGGCCTGATTGGTATTGCGGTTGGACGTCTTGGCGTAGTCGCGGATGACCTTGTATTGCGCGTCGGCGCTCTGCGCCTGTTGCAGGCGCTGGTACTTCGCGATGATGTTTTCACGCGTCAGGTAGTTGTTCTGCGTTTCGTTAAGCGCGGCGTTCGCGGCGACGGTGCCGGTTCGTCCCAACGCTTCCGCGGCAAGCCCGGTTCCGAGCATTGATGCCATCGACAGCGCTATGTTCTGGTTCCTCTGTGCCGATGCGAGATCGCTGCCCCATCCGCTGCCGGTTGGGCCGCCGATCGCATTGTCCAGCAACGGGTTGATGATGGCCGCACCAGCGCCGCCGATAGCGCCGGCAGCTGCATCCTGCCCGTTCAGTTTCGCGGCCGCCGCACCGACGGCGGCATGGCCGAGAATATTGCCGGCCGTCAATGGATCAGCCGCACCGCCGACCCAATTGGCTCCCGCCGCGGCAAGGTCTCCGACCACGCTTTGCTTGAAGCCGTTGCCGAAGCTGGTGCCGTAGAGCACCGAACTGACCCCGGCATTTACGACGCCGCGCCCGGCCATGCCAAGGAGGTTTTGCCCGAAGCTGGAGAAGTCTCCGCTGGCAAGCCGCGCTCCGGTTCCGGCCATATCTTTGATGCCGGCGATTTGGTTCAGACTTTGTCCATCAACAAGCGGTGCATTGGTCAGGCCCGCCGCCAGTCCTCCCGTCAGCCCGCTCTTCAACACGTTCCTCATGTCGAAGTTGCCGGTAAGGAGGCCCGTCGTCGCTGAAGACGCCATGCTGCCGGC
>DAIDAU010000164.1 GCA_027310465.1 Rhodocyclaceae bacterium | reverse complement strand
TGCATAGACCTCGTACACTCCGGGCATCCACGGTTTGTGTCTATTACTAAAGGAAAACCCTGGGAAACGCGAGCGTTGTTGGCTCTGGATTTTCCGGGATATTCGGCCGAATGCCCCCTATAATCGTGCTTTTCTTAAAGCTGCCTGCTCGTGGATGTATTGTTCATCAATCCTGATTCGTCAGCCAAAGCCTATCAGGATCTAGCTAAAACCTATTCGGCGATCGAGCCACCAACGTGGTCGTTGCTGCTCGCGGAATCCTGCCGCAGCAAGGGTTTCGAAGTTGCGATTCTTGACTGCGACGCCGAGCGTCTGACACTGAACAGGCCGTTGAGCGGGTGGCTTGCGCGCGGCCACGCTTGGCGGTTTTCGTCGTTTACGGCCAGAACCCTAATTCCGGAACGACAAGCATGATCGGGGCCTTGGCGCTGGCCAAGGCGTTAAAGGAAGATCGTGGCTCGAAACTGAAGATCTGCTTTGTCGGTTCCCACGTCAGTGCCCTGCCGATGGAGGTGTTGGCACACGATTGCGTCGACATCGTATTGCTCAATGAGGGCGTTTACGCTCTTCACAATCTACTCAAGAGCAACCTTGGCGACGACTTGCCGCACATTCGGGGCATCGGATTTAAGAAGCACGGTCCGGCTGGTTTCCCCGTCCCCACATTGAACGCACCTCAATGCGTCGTGCCCCAGGAGCGCATGGATGAGGACTTGCCGGGTTACGCGTGGGATTTGCTTCCCTATCGTGAGAAGCCGCTTGACCTTTATCGAGCGCATTTTTGGCATGCAGAGTTCAGTCACGAAAAGCGAACGCCCTTTGCTGCCATCTACACATCGCTGGGGTGCAATTTCGGTTGCGACTTTTGCATGATCAATATCGTGAACCGTACCGATAGTGCGGAGCACGTCGATGCCTCGCACTCGCGCGGCATGCGTTTCTGGTCTCCCGAATGGGTAGGCCGCGAATTGGAGAAGGTAGCGGTGCTGGGCGTGCGCACGCTACGAATCAGCGACGAAATGTTCTTCCTCAACCGCAAGTATTATCAGCCGGTGCTCCAGAACGTCGTCGATCGCGGATTCGACTTCAACATGTGGACTTATTCCCGCGTCGACACAGTCAGGCGGGATGCCTTGGACCTGTTTAAGCGCGCCGGCGTTAATTGGTTGGCGCTAGGGGTCGAGGCCGGCAACCAACTGGTTCGTCAGGAAGTGTCGAAGGGATCGTTCAAGGAGGTCAATATCCGTGACGTCTGCCGAACGATCAACGACGCCGGCATCAATATCATCAGCAATTACATCTTCGGCTTTCCTGACGACGACCTGACGACGATGCGACAGACGTTGGACCTAGCGCTTGAGCTCAATACGGAGATGGCTAACATGTACCCGTGTCAGGCCTTGCCCGGCAGCCCAATGCATCAGATCGCCAGGAAGAACGGCTGGAAGCTGCCGGATTCCTACGAGGGCTATGCCTTCCTGTCCTACGAGAGCCAGCCGCTGCCGACCAAGCATGTCAGTTCCGCGGAAGTTCTACGCTTCCGCGACTGGGCCTGGCAGCAGTATTTCTCGAATCCTGCTTATCTCGACCTGGTCGAACGCAAATTCGGCATCGAGGAACGCAAGAACGTCGAGAGCATGGCCGCCATCCGCCTGAAGCGAAAACTCTTGGGGGACTGACAGAAAGTGATCATTACGCGGACGCCTTTCAGAGTTTCCTTTTTTGGTGGCGGCACAGACTACCCTGGCTGGTACCGCGAGCACGGCGGAGCGGTGCTTGCCACGACCATTGACAAGTATTGCTATATCACCTGCCGCCACCTGCCGCCGTTCTTCGACCACAAGCACCGGGTCGTCTATTCGCAAATCGAGAACGTAAAGCACAACGACGAGATCAAGCATCCTGCGGTTCGCGCCGTCCTGAACTGGATGAAGGTCGACGAAGGCCTCGAGATCCACCATGACGGGGATCTGCCCGCCCGTTCGGGCCTGGGCTCCAGTTCATCATTCACCGTCGGCCTGCTTCACGCCTTGCAAGGCCTACGCGGACAAATGGCCAACAAGGACAGCCTGGCGCGGAATGCGATTCACATTGAGCAGAACGTCATCAAGGAGAACGTGGGCTCGCAGGACCAGATCTCTGCGGCGTACGGCGGCTTCAATCGCGTCGAGTTTCACTGCAACGACAGCTTCGAGGTGGCGCCTGTCATTCTCCCGGGGCATCGCAGAGAAGAGCTACGGGACCATTTGATGCTCTGCTTTACTGGGTTTTCCCGAATAGCGTCGGAGATCGCCAAGGCGAAGATCGACAACCTCAAGAACCGCGAGAAGGAACTGAAGACCATGTATGCGATGGTCGACGAGGCCATCGCGTTGCTACGGGACGTGCGCGAGCCGATCGATTCCTTCGGCAAGCTGCTTCACTCGAGCTGGCAGTACAAGCGCAGCCTGTCGGACCGCGTGTCGACGCCGGAGATCGACGAGATCTACGCAGCCGCGATGGACACGGGCGCCATCGGAGGGAAGATACTCGGCGCCGGCGGAGGCGGCTTCCTGTTGCTGTTCGCCAAGCCCGAAAAGCAGGCCGCGATCCGCGCGCGCCTGCAAAGGCTGATCCACGTGCCCTTTGACTTCGAGGATTCGGGGAGTCGGGTGGTCCTTTACCAGCCGAACGGATTCTGATGGACGCCTCGTCCCGAATCTACGTTGCGGGCCATAGCGGACTGATCGGCTCGGCCGTTATGCGCCGCCTCGCACGCGACGGATTTGCCAACATCATATCCGCGGCTCGCCGCGACCTCGAACTGACGGACGCTGCGGCCGTAGATCGCTTCTTTGACCAGGCAAAGCCGGAATACGTGGTTCTGGCCGCCGGGCGAGTGGGCGGGATCGTCGAGAACCAGACTTATCCCGCCGATTTCATGAACACGAATTTGGCGATCCAGCTGAACGTTTTGCGTGCTGCGCACCGCGTTGGCGTGAGGAAGGTCATCCTGTTCGCGTCGTCCTGCATGTATCCGCGCGAATGCCCGCAGCCGATGGCGGAGACGGCGTTGCTGACAGGCAAGCCTGAGCCGACCAGCCTCGCCTACGCGGTCTCGAAACTCGCCGGCACGCAGATGTGCCTGGCATACAACCAGCAGTACGGCGAAAAGCGCTTCATTCCGGTCATTCCCAACAGCGCCTTCGGGCCGAACGACAATTTCGATCCTCAGTCCGGGCACGTGCTGTCCGCGCTGATCCGCCGCTTCCATGAAGCGAAGAAACTGGGGATGTCGAGCGTTACCCTTTGGGGTAGCGGCAATCCACGGCGTGAGTTCATCCACGCGGACGACATTGCCGATGCCTGTCTGGTGCTGCTGGAAGGTGACGTCTCCGACCTGACCTTCCCGCTCAACATGGGCACCGGCAAGGACCTTTCGATCCGCGAACTGGCCGAGGCCGTGGCCGCAACGGTCGGCTACGCAGGTAAACTCGAATGGGACGCCGCCAAGCCGGACGGTGCGCCGCGCAAGCTGCTCGACAGCAGCCGACTGCTGTCTTTTGGCTGGCGGCCGTCGATAGATTTCGCCGAAGGCCTGCGCATGACATATGAGTGGTACCTGACCAACGTGGACGCCGGGGGATTCGGGAAATGAGCGGCGAACAAATCGATTTGCGCCAGAAGGTGCGCTGGGTTTGGCGTGAAACGCTGGGCGTGCATCGGCGCGCGCCCGAAACTCGGCTCGCATCATCTCTGTCGTCGGTCGAGATATTCGTTGCCCTCTATTACGGCGGCATCCTCCGCTTCGATCCGGCCGACCCGCGTGCCGAGTCGCGCGACCGCTGCATCATCAGCAAGGGACACGGCTCGATCTGCATGTATCCGATTCTGGCCGATCTCGGTTTCTTCCCTATGGAAGAACTGCAGCACGTTTGCGAGGCCGGCAGCTTCCTGGGCGGCATACCGGATCCGGTCATTCCCGGTTACGAGACGGTCAACGGTTCGCTCGGGCACGGTCTCGGCGTGGCATGCGGCATCGCGCTCGGTCTCAAGCGCAAGGGCAGCGACCGCAGTGTCTTCGTCGTGGCCGGCGACGGCGAACTCCACGAGGGTGCGAACTGGGAGGCCATCATGTTCGCGAGCCAGCATCGTCTCGACAACCTGCACCTGATCGTCGACGACAACGGCATCAGCATGCTCGGTCGTACCAGCGAGATCGTTTCACATGATCCGCTGGAGGCGCGTCTTGCAGCCTTCGGCTGGGACTGCACCAAGGTGGACGGACATGATGTCCTGGCAGTCCAGGCTGCGTTGCGGCAGCAGAAGGCTCAGGCGGCGGGCAAGCCCAAAGCGCTGATCGCCCGGACGCTGAAGGGTCACGGTGTTCCCAGCATGGAGAACGCGCCCTTGTCCCACGTCATGAGTCTCAAACCCGAAGTCGTCGACAGCTTGCTGGAACAAGACCGATGAACGCGCCCCTTGCAGAAATCAAGCCCCTGGCGATGCGTGACGCCTTCCTGGAGCGCGTCTGGCGCGGGATGGGCGCGGATGCGCGAGTATTCTTCGTCTGCGCCGACTTCGGCTCTCCCGTGCTGGACAAGATTCGCGCCGATTTTCCGGAGCGCTTCGTCAACGTTGGGATCGCCGAGCAGAACCTGATCAACGTTTCCGCAGGGCTGGCGCTCGAGGGGTATCGCGTATTCGCCTACGCCATCGCGCCGTTCATCACGATGCGCTGCTATGAGCAGATCAGGGTGAGCCTGGCGCTACTGTCCGAAGTCCGGCCGCTCAATGTGAATCTCATCGGCGTCGGCGCCGGCTACAGCTACGTTGTTTCGGGGCCGACCCACCAATGCTACGAGGACATCACTTTGATGCGCGCGATGCCGAACATGCGGGTGCTTTCGCCGGCGGACCACGTGGCCGCCGCCGCGCTTTTCGATCGCTGCCTCGATACGCCCGGCCCCAAGTACCTGCGCTTCGACGCGCAGGTGCTGCCCGTCGTTTATGCTGACGAGGCGGATTCTGCGGTGGCTAGCGGCTACCGCGTGTTCCGCAAGGGCGGCTCGATCTTACTGGTCGCCACCGGTTACATGCTGCACACCGCCTTCAAGGTGGCCGACGCCTTGGCGACGGAGGGCATCGCGGCCGGCGTCATTGACCTCGTCGACCTGTCCCATTTCGATGCCGATGGCCTGCAGCAGGATATCGCCGGCTATGCCGGCATCGTTTCCCTCGAGGAGGGTTTTGCGGGCCGCGGCGGCATGGACGCAATGTTGTTCGATTTCATCGGGCGCCGGCAGATGGGAGCTAGGCTGCTGAACATCGGCGTGAGCGGCGGCTACCGTTTCGAACTGGGTCCGCGCGCGGAATTGCACGAACAGGCGGGCATCGGTCCGCAGGCGGTATTGGCCCGGGTGCGCGAGTTCGCGTCGGCGCTGCGGGGCTAATGACCATTTCGCGTATTTATCTGGAGCATTCATGAAATTTCCGTTGATGCGCAACAACATTGCGCGCGAGGATCTCGATGCCGTCATCGAACACCTTAAGCAGGACGATCCGATCCTGACGCATTCGGCCAACGTGCGCGCGTTCGAGGCCGAGTGGTCGCAGTGGCTCGGCGTCAAGTACAGCGTGTTCATGAATTCCGGCGCATCGGCCAACCTGCTGTCGATGGCGGTCTTGAAGATCCGTCATCCGGAAGGCGGCGAAGTGATCGTGCCGCCCCTGACGTGGATTTCCGACGTGTCGTCGGTGCTGCAACACGGCTTTACGCCGGTCTTCGTTGACATTGATCCACGCACGCTGGGCATGGACTCGAAGGGCATCATCGCCAAGTTGAGCGACAAGACGCGAGCGGTCTTTCTCAGCCATATCCAGGGATTCGACGCCCTCACCGACGAATTGATCGCCGAGCTGCAGCGCCGCAACATCCCGCTCATCGAGGATGTCTGCGAATCCCACGGGGCCGTGCACGACGGCAGGAAGGCCGGCAGCATCGGCTGGATGTCGAATTTCTCCTTCTACTATGCCCACCATATGAGCACCATCGAGGGGGGGATGGTTTGCACGAACGATGAGACCGTGTACCAGCAAGTGCGCATGCTGCGCTCCCACGGCATGGTGCGCGAGTTGAACAACGAGGACTTGAAGGCTGCTTATCGCGAGCGCAATCCCGAACTGAATCCGGAATTCATTTTCGCCTATCCGGCCTACAACGTGCGCAACACCGAGATCGGCGGCATCCTAGGGCGCAGCCAGTTGAAGCGCCTCGACTACAACGTCGAGCGCCGCACCCACAACCTGAAGCGCTTCCTGGCGGGGATCGACGGCAACAAATACCGCACCGACTTCAAGCTGGAAGGCTCCAGCAACTACGCCTTCAACCTGATTTTGCAGCAGCCCGACAAGGAATTCGTCCAGCGCCTGATGCAGAAGATGCCCGACGCCGGCATCGAGTTCCGCCGCGGCAGCGCGGGCGGCGGCAACCAGTTGCGCCAGCCGTATCTCAAGGGCATCGTGCCGGACGGATATCACAAGCAGTTCCCCGAGACTGAGCACATCCATTTCTACGGCTTCTACATCGGCAACTTCCCTGATCTCAAGGATGCGGAAGTGGACGAGTTGTGCCGCATCCTGAATTCCATTTGATCGGCATGCGGGACCGTAGCACGCCGTCCTCCGTGACCACCGCAGTCATCCTGGCGGGGGGGCTCGGCACGCGTCTGCGGGCGACTGTACCGGATCTGCCGAAACCCATGGCCCCGGTGAACGGCCGCCCTTTTCTCGAGCACCAGATGGATTACTGGATCGGGCAGGGCATTCGGGAATTCGTGCTTTCCGTGGGCTATCGGCGCGAAGTGGTCATCGAGCATTTCGGCGACGCCTACCGTGGTGCGTCCGTCCGCTACGCTGTCGAGACAGAACCGCTCGGCACCGGTGGCGGACTGTTGCTGGCTGCGGCCGATCTGTCGCCCGGACGGCCCTTTCTGGTCCTGAACGGAGATACCTTCTTCGAGGTCTTGCTGGCCGACTTGGCGGCTTTCCATGATCGCCGTCGTTCGGAATGGACCTTCTCTCTGTTCCGCTCCGACGAGGCAGGCCGCTACATGGGCATGGAGGTTGCGCAAGACGGCCGCATCATGTCGCTGCGTTCCGGAACGGGAGGCCGGCCAGGCATGCTGGCGAACGGCGGTGTCTACCTGGTGGAGCCCTCTGTGCTGCCACTGTGCGGCTTTCCGGCCGGCGCCAAAGTTTCCCTGGAAGATGACATTCTTGCCGCCCTGCATGCGAAGGACGCCGAACTGTTCGGTTTCGAGTGCCCCGGACGGTTCATCGACATCGGCATTCCAGACGACTACTTCCGCGCCGCCGATATGCTGGCGGCAGCCTAGAGAAACCCAATGACCGCACCGGAAATTCTGAGAGCCAACCTGCAAGCTTCCATCGCTGCGAAGAACGCGCTTCTGGGCAGTCCGGAGCAGGTCGACAACTTTGCGCGCGCGGCGGCCGAACTCGTTGCGCGCTACCGTAACGGCGGCCGCCTTTATATCGCCGGCAATGGCGGCTCTGCGGCGGACGCCCAGCACTTAGCTGCCGAGTTCGTCAGCAAGCTGGCGCGCGACCGCGCGCCGCTGCCAGCCGAGGCGCTGACGGTTGACTCGTCCATCCTCACCGCCATCGGGAACGACTACGGCTACGACGAACTGTTCGCGCGTCAGGTTGCCGGCAAGATGACGGAGCGCGACGTCTTTCTCGGGATCACCACCTCGGGGCGTTCGCGGAACATCGTCAAGGCTCTCGAAACGTGCCGCGCCCGACAGATTCCAACCATTGTATTCACGGGTCATGACGGCGGCCCGGCCAAGGCGTTGGCCGACTATTGTATTGTCGCGCCGGGCGAGACCACCGCTACGATCCAGGAAGTTCACATCGTTCTTGCGCATTCGCTTTGCGAATGCGTCGAGAAAGCAATCTTCAATTGATATCGTTCTAGGAGAAGCCATGTCATACAACATTCTCGTAACCGGCGGCGCCGGATACCTCGGTTCCACCATGGTGCCGGACCTGTTGGCTGCCGGCCACAAGGTTACCGTGCTTGACAACTTCATGTTCAAGCAGACCAGCCTCAATCACTGCTGCCATAGCCCGAACTTCAATGTCGTCAAGGGTGACATCCGCGTCGAGTCCGTCATGGCGAAGCTCATGAAGGAAGCCGACGTCATTATTCCGCTGGCGGCTCTGGTCGGCGCTCCCCTGTGCAGCCAGGATCCCGTCGGCGCCACCACGACAAACC
Organism: Rhodocyclaceae bacterium; assembly: GCA_027310465.1. GTDB lineage: Bacteria > Pseudomonadota > Gammaproteobacteria > Burkholderiales > Rhodocyclaceae > Nitricoxidireducens. The sequence goes on along the minus strand of DAIDAU010000164.1, from coordinate 8,167 downwards.
ACGACGCGATCGCCCTCATGCTCAGGCTTCTGTCGAAGGAGCAGATCGTGCTCATGCCGACCACCAATAGCGCCTACGGCACCGGCGACGAGAACAACTACTGCACCGAGGAATCGCCGCTGCGGCCGATCTCCCAGTACGCCATCGAGAAGGTTGCCATTGAGAAGGAACTGATGCAGCATCCGAATGCCATTAGCTTCCGGTTAGCCACGGTGTTTGGCATGTCGCCACGCATGCGTATCGACCTGCTGGTCAACGATTTCACTTACCGCGCCGTCTACGACCGTTTCGTCGTCCTGTTCGAAAGCCAGTTCAAGCGCAATTACATCCATGTTCGCGACGTCTCTCGGGTATTCCAACATGCCCTCGCGAACTACGACAAGATGAAGGGGCAGATCTACAACGTGGGCCTTTCCGACGCCAACGTTTCGAAGAAGGAGCTCTGCCAGCACATCCAAAAGCAATTGCCGGACTTCGTCTTCCTGGAAGCACCGGTGGGCAAGGATCCTGATCAGCGGAACTACGTCGTCTCGAATGCCAAAATCGAAGCCACGGGCTACAAGCAGGCCTTCTCACTCGATGCCGGCATCGCCGAGTTGATCAAGGGCTATCAGATGATGCGTAACACTCGCTATGGCAACGTCTGATTCGGTGCTGCGCTGCGATTTGGGGAAGCCGGAGTGACGAACCTTTCCGCGAAGGAGAAGGCGGCGGCGGATTTTCTCCTCGACCTTGAAGAGGACGAGGAGGCAGCTACGCCGCCGGCGACCCCGCTGGCCAGGCTCTTGCGCCTCGGAAAGCGGAAGCGCTTCTGGGCGGCAATCATCTTCGCGATTTGCATCGGTGTCATGATGGTCCTCTATCGGCAGGGGTACCTGCGCCCGGAAGTGGTGTTGTCGGTTCTGCACGCCTACCCGGTCGCGGCGCCGTTGATCTTCTTCGCAATCTACTTTGTCATGGTCGTGTTCCTCCTGCCGACATTGCCCCTGAACTTGGCGGCCGGAATGTTGTGGGGGCCCGCGCTGGGAAGCATACTTTCGGTTGCAGCCGCGGCGGCGGGCGCGTCCATTTCCTTCATCGCCGCACGGCACTTGGTGTCGGAGTTCTTGAACACCAGATTTAACGGAAGCGCCTGGCGGTGGCTAAAGTCGGAAATCGCTCAGGCGGACTGGAAAGCGGTTGCGTTCGTCCGTATCAACCCAGTCTTTCCGTTCGGCCCGTTGAACTATTTCTTCGGCCTGACGGATATCCGGTTCGCGCGCTATTTCTGGTCAACGCTGATATTTGTCGCGCCACCGTCAGTGGCTATCGCCGTTGTCGGCCATGCCGTCGGCGGCTTTGTCTTGCGCGGCAGCGCCGAAGGCTGGATGGAAAACATCCTTTTGATCTCGGCGGCTGTGACGGTGGTCGTGGCCGCCCGCTTCGGTATGCGTTACCTCGTGGCCAGGCGCCAATCTCAATCCTCTGACATTGCTATTGGAAAGATCGTATGACTGTAACTCTGCTGGCACTCACGCTCAACGAAATCGACGGCGTGAAGGCGATTCTGCCCAAGATCGACCGGTCCTGGTACGACCAGATATTGGTTGTGGATGGCGGTTCGACGGACGGCACGATCGAATGGTGCGAGGCCAATGGCTATCCTGTCTATGTCCAGAAGCGCAAGGGCATCCGATTTGCGTATCTCGAAACCTTGCCGCTGATCACAGGAGACATCGTGGTGACGATCAGTCCCGACGGGAACTGCCCAACGGAGCCGATCCCGCAACTCATTGACAAGGTGCGCGCCGGCTATGACCTCGTGATCGGAAGCCGGTACCTGGGAGACGCTCACAGCGACGACGATGACCTGGTTACGGGTTTCGGCAACTGGCTATTCACTAAGACCGTTAATTTGCTACATGGCGGCAACTTTACGGACGCCATGGTGATCTTCCGCGCATTCAAGAAAGGTTTGATCTACGACCTGGACCTCGACAAGGATGAGTCGTATCTCCTTCCCGAGCGCCTCTTCCATACCATCATCAGTTGGGAACCGTTGATGTCAGTGCGGGCGGCCAAAAAACGCCTAAAGATCACCGAGATCGGAGTGGGTGAACCGCCGCGCATTGGCGGCGAACGAAAACTGCAGATATTCCGATGGGGCGCCGCCTATTATTTCCAGTTCTGGCGAGAACTTTGGTATTGGAGATAGCGTTCTGGCGGGCCGCGCCATGCGTCGGCTCGCCGCCGCCAGCTAACAGAACGACATCGAACGATCTATGAACCAAGGCTTGGCAAGAGCGACCGTACGGGCAACCCTGTACGAAGTGATCTATCTCTCCCTTGTTTCGATATCGATAGCGCTGCCTGGCGCCAAGCCGTTCAATCTCAACATCAAGTTCTTCCTGGCGGGGGCGCTGCTGGTCCTTTTGGCAATCTATCCCCGCAGTGGCGACTCTCCGGCGCAACGATGGCCGAGTTGGCGCCTGCAGGGCCTTCATTTCATTGCCCTGGGCGTTATCTTGGCCATCTGGTCCGGCATTGCCTACCAGCATTCGTTCAATCCCCTGCCGGAGTTGCGCTCCATGGCCGCGCCCATTCTGATCCTGGCGCTCTTCCACCCGCTCCGCATCGACCCTGTCAGGTTTGTCGCTACGGTTGCCTGGTCGAGTGCAGTCTACGTCTGCTGGAAACTGCTGGCGTCCTTTGGAATCTACTTCGGGGTCTGGTCGTACAACCAGTTCCACACGCTGATGCACGGCGTCATGGGCGCCGAACTGGTCGGTTCGCCCTCGTGCCTGCCGAAGTTCTTTTCGCTGGTCATGGTCAATGACCTGCTGATCGCCTTTTCGCCGCTGCTTCTGCTCAGAGCGGATTTGCCTCGTCTCCTCTGTCACGCGGTCGTATTCCTCGGCGGAATCGCGATCCTGGCGACCAACGCGCGCTACCTGGTTGTGACGTACTACATTGTCCTGATTTCCACTTTCGTCCTTCTGCGGATGAGACGCGCGCTGACGCCCTGGACGCTGCTCGCGGCATTGGCGCTCGGCATATTTTCGGCCACTTGGGGCAGCTGTCTGCTCGACCGAATTATTGGATGTGAATCCTGTCTGCACTCGCGGCAGTCGGCGGCCAAGAACGAAGCGGACGTGCAGCCATCGGAGAAATGGGACGTGCAGCCATCGGAGAATAATGTCCGGCCTTCGGCCAATGAATACTCCGACAGTTTCCGCCATGCCCAATTCATCGCGATGGTTGGCGTCATCGAAAGCCATCCCTGGCTCGGCACCGGTGTCGGCAGCTATGTACGCGACTATGTGCGGCTGCCCCTCTATCCCTACTCGTACGAGTTGATGCTCCTGTCCTACGTATATAAGTTTGGCCTTGTCGGCATGATAGTGTTGGCGGCCCTTGCGTTTTCCTACGCCTGGCGTGTCGTCGGTCGCAACATCTTGGCCTGGGGGGCACTGGGGTTGGCGGTTGCGGGCGGAATTTTCGATCCCTACTACGAGTCGTCGATCTTCGCCATCGTGATCCTGCTGATTGCACGAGCGCTGCCTGCGCGGGAGCGCTTGAAGGCCTCCTCCGAGAGGGACTATGCTCGATGAGTTTCGCCTCATGACCGCGCCATTGCTCCGACGCCCGTTGCATGGTGAAGGTGTCGCCGCCACCTCGTACTATTGGCACGTCGTGGTCGCCTTGACCGTTTTCCGCTTGATCCTGGCGTCGGATATCGGTGTGCCGAATATCTACGGGCCCCACGACGACTTTCTCTACGTGCTGCGGGCCTACCATCTCTTCACCGATGGGACGCTTGGCCCCTACGATGCCCGCACCTTGGTGAAACTGCCGGGCTTCTCGTTCATCCTGGCGGCCGTTCGCACGATCGGTATTCCTTATCTGCTATTCGTTATGTTGCTGCAGTGTGGAGCCGCCTTGTACTTCCTCTCGGCGTTGCGCCGGCAAATGGTGCCCGACCGCGTGCTGATCTTGAGCTATGCCCTGGTGCTTTTTGCGCCAATCACCTTCGACTACCAATACGCGCGCGTGATGCGCGAGCCAACGGCGATCTCTCTGCTGTTCATCCTGCTCGGGGCCATGGCCCATATCCTCTCGAGATATCAGGACGGACGCCTCTGGCCGCACGTGGGCGCCATGGTCGCCTGCTTTGCGGTACTCCCGCTCGTGCGCGAAGAGGATGTCTTAGTGTATTTCGTGCTGCTCGCTTTCGTCGTTGTCCTTCTGATTCGCCCGCCGACACGTGGCTCACTGAAGCTGGCGGCGTTGCTGGTCGTGGTGACCGTGGCAATGGCGTTTGGCGCGAGCCAGGCGATGCGTCACTTCGTGGCAGAGCGGTACGGCGCGCCGATTCTCCATGACTTCGGCGAAGGCGAGTTTCCGAGGCTCATTGCTGCCCTGCGCAGCATCGACTCGCAGAAGGACAACCGCCATGTCATGGTGACGCAGGAGGCACTGGCGAAGGTGCGGGCCATCGTGCCCGATTTCGTTCCTGTCATTGATAGATTGCCGAGGCCCGGACCCCAGAGCTACTCCTGCCAACGCTTCGGCGTCTGCAGCGAATGGACGAACGGCTGGATGTTCTTCTGGATCAAGGATGCGGCGCAAGCGGCGGGCGCCACGCCGAACCTGGTCACCGCGCAAGCCTACTTCCGGCGCGTCCGTGAGGAAATCGAGCAGGCATGCGCGGCGGGCCGGTTGACCTGCCATCTGCGGGGACAGGGGATGTTCCCCCCCTTCGAATTGCGCTGGACGCGCGCTTTGGCCGGCGAGGTGAGGAGGGCGGTGCTTATGGCGTGGAGCCCCCCGGCAAACAATCCAAGCTATCCGCAGAATGACCCGGTGGACGGGGAGACGGCAAGAATTTACAAGGTTGTAACCATGACCTCCTACGATGCGCCGCCGCCGCTGCTGGCGGGTGCGGAGCCGCGCACGGACGCGGCCGGCGCCGTCGCGCCCTACCTCAGCCCCTTAAGGCTCCTGCGGGGAACGATCATCGAGCACGGTTCTCTCGTCGGCAGCATGGTCCTTCTCGCCGGCATGGCCAGCTTCCTGTTCCTGCTGGCGAGCCCGACCAGGCAGCCCTCAAATCCGCTTGTCCCCATTGCTACGATCGCCACCTGCTATGCGGCCGTCAAGGTGCTGGCCCTGAGCTATATCAGCATCTACATGGGCACGTTGGATCCGCGCATGTACTTTCCGTCTTACTTCGTTGGGCTGCTTCTGGCCCTGCCCCTAATGGACCAGGCGATCGGCCGGCTTCGCGCCGGGCGAGCGCCGTCGATCGGCTGAGGAATCCGGGATGAATTCGGTCATCAGATGGGTAAGGAGCGTTCTGCTCTGTGCGATTCTGCTGCTGGCCGCCGCTGCCGCAGCGGAGACTGGCGACCCCCTTCGCTTTGTGATCCCGGTCGTTCCCGGGGCCGCACGCCACACCGACTTGCTCGAGTACCCGGCATTCCTCGTGGTGGCGCTCGAGAATGCCGGCATTCGCGCCAGCAACGCGGCGCGCGTCGTCGTTGTGGACGGCCATACTCTCGCCTTTCGCAATATCGCCATCAAGTACCTGGGAAGAAAGGCGGGGGTCCTGAAGTATGACGCCAAGGTCGAGTGGGATCTGACGATGGTGCAGACTTCCTTCGACATCCCCTTCGAAGTTGACGTCGGAGAGATAGACCGCGGGCAAGTCGTCGTCCAGTTCCGTCCCAAGGGGGCGTCGCTACTGCCGCAGGCACTGATCGAGAAAATGCAACTCAAGATCATGACGATCGCCTCGGCGAATACGCAGGCGGCGGTGTTGAGCTATCTCGACAAGGTGTCGAAGGAGAAGGCCGACGGCGGGATTCACGGCGCCCTGGAGCGGATCATGATCGATTCGTACAACTTGCCGGTGTCGGTCGTGACCGCCGGCTGTCGGGAGCCCGGCGATGCCGAGAAAGTCGAAGATCAGTATTACCTGATCGCCACTCTGCTCATCTGGTTCGTGGTGGTGCCCGTCGGCGTAGCGGCCGCAATCTGGCGTCGCCGCAGACGCACTCAAGGGATAGAGAAATCGTAAGCGGCCGAGCTTTTCTCGGGAATGCACTGCTCAACTTCGTTGGCCAGGCGGCACCCCTCCTAGCGGCAGTGGTGGCGATGCCACCGCTGCTCGCGTCGCTTGGCGCGGACCGGTTCGGCGTCCTGGCGCTTGCCTGGGGGGTGCTCGGCTACTTCGGGCTGTTCGATCTCGGCCTCGGGCGGGCCCTGACCCAGCGCGTGGCGGAATATGTCGGCCGCGGGGAATTCGACAGTCTTCCGACGCTTGTCTCGACCGCCCTGGCGATCATGGCCGCCGTGGGCGTTGTCGGCCTGCTAGTCGCGTATGTCATTTCGCCGTGGCTGGCGAGCAGCGCGCTTCGTGTCGCGCCGGACCTCGTTGCCGAAACGATTGCGGCCTTCCGTCTCATCGCCTTCGCCATTCCGCTACTGGTGCTGACGGCGGGCCTGCGTGGCGTGCTCGAAGGCCTGGCGATGTTCGGGCCGCTGAACGTCATCCGCGTCCCGCTCGGAATTCTGACCTTTCTCGCCCCGCTCGCGGCCGCCCGCTTCACCACCGATCTCGCATGGATGACCGGCATCCTGGTCGTATTGCGCGTGGCTTCCCTCGCCGCGCATTTTGCGTACTGCCGGCGTGCGATACCCGGCCTTCGCCGCCTGGACCAGATCGACCGGGCGCAACTCGGTCCGCTGTTCCGATTCGGCGGCTGGATGACGGTGTCGAACATCATCGGCCCCCTGATGGTGTACTTCGACCGCTTTCTCATCGGTGCCATGGTTTCCTTGGCGGCTGTGACGTACTACGTCGTTCCCTACGAAGTGATCACCAAGCTCTGGATCATTCCGGCTGCCGTGGTGTCCGTGCTCTTTCCGGGTTTCGCCAGGGCGCTTCCCGGCGGGTCGGAGAGCATGGCGCGGCTCTATGGCTGGGGAATCAAGGCCGTCTTCCTCGGCGTCGTGCCCGTGACGCTGCTGTTCGCCTATCTTGCTCCGGAGCTCCTCCCCCTGTGGATGGGGAAGTCCTTCTCTCCGGAAGCGGGGCGAGTGGCGCAATGGCTTTCGCTGGGCGTCCTGGTGAACAGCTTTGCCCAGGTGCCGTTCGCCCTCCTGCAGGGCGCTGGCCGTCCGGATTTCACGGCGAAGCTGCACCTGATCGAACTTCCTGTGTACCTCGCGCTCATGTATGAGCTGACGAAACTGTTTGGCATCGAGGGAGCGGCGATCGCATGGACGGCGCGGGTCGCGCTGGATGCACTGTTGCTGGCGGCGGTGGCGACGCGGGTGGTCAAGCATCGCAGCAGCGGAGTGCGTTTCGCAAGTGCATTGATCTACCTGGCGGCGTTCGGCGTGGTGGCGCTGATTGCAGCGAGCACGGCCGTGCGGCTGACAACCATGGCCTTCGCGGCGCTTTTGTTCGTTCCGCTGGCTTGGTATGCGGTTTTGAATGCGGAGGACCGTGGCCATATCATCGCCTTGCTGCGAACCACGTTATCGATTCGGAATGTGCGAGGCAATGGACCAGGACAGCCGTGAAATGCGCCTAGAGGCGGCGCCGAGATGCTCGCTGTGCGGGAGCGCCGGGGCGGTGCTGTACGGCGGGCTCGCCGATCGGCTGTTCGGCAGCGGCGGGGCGTGGACCGTCTACCGCTGCGCCGAGCCGCATTGCGGCCTGCTGTGGCTGAATCCGCGGCCCGTCCGGGAGGATATCGGAAAGGCCTATGCCGACTACTATACCCATGCGCCCAAGGCCGCCGGGCAGAGCCGGCCCCGCCGTGCCTACGACTGGCTGGCGAGAGGGTATGCGGCCGGCCGATTCGCGCCGGATCTGCCGTCGACGCCGCCCGCGCAGCGCCTGGCTGGCTGGTTTCTCCGCCTGCTCCCCGGAAAGCGCGCCGTCGTGGACTACCTGGCCGGTCACCTGATGGTGCCGCGTCACGGCCGGCTGCTCGAGATCGGCTGCGGCAGCGGCGATGCGCTTTCCTTCATGAAATCGCTGGGCTGGGAGACCTGCGGCGTCGACGTCGATCCGGCGGGGGCTGCCGCGGCGCAGGCGCGGGGCTTGGACGTGCGGGCGAGCGTGCTGGAGGAACAGCGCTTTCCATCCGAGTCCTTCGACGCGATCGTCATGAAC